>CAYHGO010000041.1:0-5101 GCA_964356215.1 uncultured Candidatus Saccharibacteria bacterium
AAGAAAAGAAAACGAGGGCGGTGAGCTGAATATTCCCCCATGTTATTCCCTAAAAAAGTAAAACACCGTAAATGGCAGACGCTCCGTAAGAGCGTGAAGCGCTTGCATCGCCCGGAGACGCGCGGCACGGCCGTCGTATTCGGCTCGTTCGGACTAAAGGCACTCGGAAGCGCTCGCATAACAAGCAATCAAATTGAATCGGCGCGCAAGGTCTTAACCCGCGCCACCGCGAAGACCGGCAAACTCTGGATACGCATCTTCCCGGACCGTCCGGTGACCGCAAAGCCCGCGGAAGTCGGCATGGGCAGCGGCAAGGGCGATCCGAAGCACTATATGTTTGAAGCGCGTCCCGGACGCGTGCTCTTTGAGCTTGATGGCGTGGAAGAAGGAATCGCCCGCGCGCACCTGCGTCAGGCGGGCATGAAACTGCCGGTGAAGACGTCTATCGTCGCACGAAACTAAAACGCTTGCCTTTCCATCGCTTTTATGACAAAAAAGGATACAATGACTGCAAAGACGGATGTTGAGCTCGCAAAGCTCCTTGCTGATACGCGCGCAACGCTGCGCACCGAGCACTTTTCGGCCGCCGGCGCGCGTGCAAAGGATTCCAACGCGCCGCGGAAACTCCGCAAGGTAATTGCCCGCGTGCTCACCGAGCAGCGAGCGAGAACACTGAAGGCCGTCCAATAAATATGGAACAAAAAACTCTCCGTCCCCAACGGTTCGTCGGCGTCGTCGTGAAGACGGCGATGAAGGATACGGTTACGGTCAAAGTGGACCGTTACGTGAAGCATGCGAAGTATAAGAAATATTTCGTGCGTTCCAAGAAATACCTCGCTCACGACCCGGGCAACTCTGCGAAAGTAGGCGATACGGCGACCATCATCGCCACGAGACCAATCTCAAAACTAAAACACTTTCGCGTTGTTGGTAGTGGGAAGTTGGCGGTTGACAATTAGCTATGCTTCAAGACCGATCCATCGTTACGGTAGCGGACAATTCCGGCGGCCAGGTCGCGCGAATCTTCAAGATACTCGGCGGGAGCCACCGCCGCTATGCCGGCATTGGCGATACGGTCGTTGTATCCATCCAAACTGCGGAGCCGCGCAAGGCCGTAAAGAAAAAGGACATCTATCGCGCGGTCATCGTGCGTCAGGTCAATCCCTTTGCGCGTAAGGATGGCTCATACATCCGCTTTGATGAGAATGCGGTCGTGCTCATTGAGAAGCAGGGCAAGGAAATGGCTCCGAAGGGGAACCGCATCTTTGGCCCGGTGCCGCGCGAGCTCTCCGAGCGTGGTTGGCACTCCATTATCGCGCTCGCCCCAGAGGTTGTATAGTCCTTCGCTACGCTCAGGATAAATTAAGAAATTTATATGAAAATTAAAAAGGGAAATAAGGTGAAAGTAATATCTGGGAAGGACAAGGGCAAGTCCGGCATCGTCTTGCGCGCCTTGCCGCGCGAGAATAAGGTCATCGTAGAGGGTATCGCGCTCTACAAACGCCACCTGAAAGGTGCCGCAGGCACGGGCAAGGTCGGGCACATCGTGGAGCGCGCGCGGGCGATTCACGTATCAAATGTGGCGCGTATATCGGCGCCGGAGAAATTCACATCTGCGCTGGATGCTAAATAATTTTATGTCCCTCACCAAACAACGCCAGCAGGAAACATATCTCGCGCTCGCGGAAACATTCGGCTATAAGAGCCCGATGCAGAGTCCGCGTGTCCTGAAGGTCATCGTCGCGACCGGCGTCGGTAAGAAGCGCGACAAGAAACAGATAGAGCTCATTGAAGACCGCCTCGCGAGGATAACGGGACAGAAGCCGGCGCCGCGCGCCGCGAAAACGTCAATCGCTTCTTTCAAGGTGCGCGAAGGCGACACCGTCGGCCTGCAGGTGACGCTCCGCGGAGGGCGAATGTTTGACTTCCTGGACAAGTTCATCCACATCGCGCTCCCGCGGACCCGCGATTTCCGCGGTATTCCGCCCTCGGCGATTGACGACATGGGCAATATCACGGTCGGCATCAAGGAACACACCATCTTTCCCGAAACTTCCGATGAGGACCTGAAAGACATCTTCGGCCTCGCCATCACCATCGTCACGACTGCAAAATCGCGTGCCGAGGCCGAGGCCTTCCTGCGCCACCTCGGCCTCCCGCTCATCGTAGATACCAACAAGAAGTAGTTTTGTACTAAAACCTCACTGTGATACAGTGGGGTCATATGGCAAAAGATTGGACCAAACTCGTTAAGGCATATAGGGGTCTTTGGGTCGCTCTTGCAGAGGATGAAACGACCGTACTCGGATCAGGAAAGACCGTACAGGCCGCACTACTCGCCGCAAAAAAGAAGAGTCCCAAAATGCCGTTCCTCACGCACGTTCCCGAAAGAATCGTCTCCTACGTCGGGAGTCTATGAAGTTTGATTACAAGCGATACGGGAAGACGCTCCGTCCCGTCATCCCTGTAACACTCCAACACGGCGAAACCAAAATTGGCTATCATGTGCTCGTGGATTCAGGCGCTGACCTCTGTCTTTTCGACGAACAGATTGGCGATGCCCTAGACATTGCCGTCCGTAGCGGAGAAAAGCGCGAAGTGTTCGGCATCGGCGGCAAAGCATCTTTTTATTATCTCCATGTAGTCACTCTCATTGTAGGTGGGTGGCCGCATAAAGTTGAAGTCGGATTTATGCCAGAGGTAGCCGGGCGCGTCATACCCTATGGCGTTGTCGGGCAGAAAGGATTCTTTGACCTTTTCGTCGTGAAGTTCGACTTGCTGAAAGAGGAAGTGGAACTAAAACCTCGCGCTTAAGCCAAGGCCTTCGTGCGCCACATCGGCATGCCGCTTATCGCTGAAACGCCAAAGAAATAATTTAGTACTGGAAAAACGCGGCGACCCTCAGGTCGCCGCGTTTTTTGCTATTTGCAGATGGTATTATTATGAAAATGGAAAAAGATTTTAAGACGTGGCACAACAAGAAAGAAAAGGTTGATCATAAAGAAGTAAGAGTATTCTTCCATGAGCGCGAGATATGGTTCTGTCATCTCGGCGCCAATGTTGGCTTTGAACAGGACGGGAAGGGTGAAAATTTCGGGAGACCAGTTATCGTATTCCGTAAGTTTAACAAAGAAGTTTTTTGGGGTGTCCCGCTGACAACGCGAGAAAAAGGTGGAAAGTTCTATCTGCCGGTTCCCATTGGAGATGATGAACCACGCAAAGCGATTCTCTCGCAATTACGTCTTTTGGATGCAAAGCGGCTCTATCAAAAAGTCGGAATGATTGACTCAGCGACACACAAAGCTCTTGAAGAATCGATTATAAAACTCGCACAAGGAAAGTAGGGAATGTCAGAGGCGCCATTTCTGGCGCCTCGAGGCCGAAGCCGTTTGTCCAAGTACTATAGCAAAAAGCTTTTTGAAAAGCAATAGCCGGTGTGGATAGAACCAAACGGCCCATTTCCTGCCATCTGAGCCGTTAACTAAATGGTGACTTTCCCCACCATTATCCTTAAAAATCGGGGACAAGCCCCATTTCACCGGGATTCGTCTTTCGGCTCATATTTCATCTCGCATACCTCGCAAAATCCCCGCCTATTTATTTTGCTCCCGCATTTTTTGCATCTCTTTTCTTCTGACGATGCAGTTGAGGTGTTCATACTCATATTTTCTTTGGTTTCGTCAGTCAGGATCTTGGATGACAGCGCTTCATAAACGTCGTCAAGTCTACCTGCGATTCTAAATAAAAGATGAATGCCCATAGCAAGTCCAGCCACAAGTGCAATAATAATCCACTCCATTGGTGTTATTGTACCAAGTTAATGGCAAACTGGAACCATCATTTGTTGATAAGAACATGGTACAAGGAAATTTGACGGCGTGGGGACTGGGTGATACATTATTCACACGCTCCTCGGAGCTTTATTTTTTCTATGGCCAAAAAGTCCCAACTGGCGAGATACGCAAAGAAACAGAAACTCGTGAAGAAATACGCCGCTAAGCGCGCGGCATTGAAGTTGGCTGGCGATTCTGAAGGCCTGCAGAAACTTCCGAGGAACTCTTCGCCGGTGCGGCTAAAGAACCGTTGTGCGATTACGGGCCGCAGCCGCGGCTATATGCGCGTCTTCGGACTCTCGCGCATCCAATTCCGCGAGCTGGCGCGCGAGGGAAAGATACCGGGCGTGAAAAAAGCATCATGGTAGATTCGACTAACGCTCACTATCTATGATAACCGACCGCATCGGCGACTTCATCATCCGCCTCCAGAACGCCGCGTTAATCGGCAAGAGGAAGGTCGCAATCCCGTATTCCGCGCACCTCGCTGCGATCGCGGGGAAGCTCAAGGAAATCGGGTTCCTCGCTGCAGTTGAAGTAAAGGAGTCGCGTAAAGCCGAAGACGGCCACGCGATTAAAAAATGTATCGCCGTGGAACTTGCGTACGATAAACGCGGCGAAGCAAAACTGCGCGGCGTGAAGCGCGTCTCCAAACCCGGTCGCCGACTCTATGCGTCGCACACCTCTGTGCATAAGGTGAAGGGCGGCACCGGCGCGCGCATTCTCTCTTCTTCCATCGGCATCATCTCTGATGTCGAGGCGCGTAAGAATCGTGTTGGCGGCGAGGAATTGTTTGAAATCTGGTAGTTCAATATAATTTCACTATGAGCCGTCTTGCAAAAAAGCCGATATCTACAGGGAAAGCCGAAGTCAGGGTGGCGGACGGCGTGCTCGCTGTGAAAGGGCCAAAGGGCATCCTGACGAAGCGTGTCCATCCTTCCATTGATATTTCAGTCGCGCCGGAAGGCGTTGTAGTCGCGCCAAAGGACCATTCGCGCCTTGCGAAGGCCCTGACCGGCACGTTCGCGTCGCATGTGAAGAACATGATCGCGGGCGTGGAAGCGCCGTATGTGAAGAAACTTGTCCTGGACGGCGTCGGCTACCGCATGGAGATCAAAGGCAAAGAAATCGCGCTCACCGTCGGCTTCTCGCATCCGGTTACGCTTGCGATACCGGAGGATATCACCGCGAAGGTTGAGAAGAACGTTGTGACGCTGGAGAGCGCGAACAAAGAATCGGTCGGACAGTTCGCAGCGAATATCCGCCGC
>CAYHGO010000042.1:0-5073 GCA_964356215.1 uncultured Candidatus Saccharibacteria bacterium
AATCAGGAAATGGCGCTTTCCGTTCTCTTGGATGTCCGCGACAATGAACTCATTCTTCCATTCGCCTCCGACGGCCGCGACAACACGGACCACGCGGGTGCAATCGCCGATGATACGACTCGCGCGCATGCACGCGAAAAAAATCTTTCAATAGAAGGGCATCTGAATGCGCATAGTTCATATGATTTTTTTAAATCTTCCGGCGACGCTCTTATAACGGGTTATACTGGCTCTAATGTATCTGACCTTGTTATCGCGTTAAAGAAATAATTTTATGGCTGCGCAGAAACATATCGTGTGGATGCGAGACATAGGAATGGACGATGTCGCGCAGGTCGGCGGGAAGAATGCCTCACTGGGTGAGTTAATCAGAACCGTAGTACCGCAAGGGGTGAAAGTGCCGGAAGGATTTTGCGTTACCGCAGACGCTTACTACTATTTCTTGAACCAGACGGGGCTTAAGGGCTTTATCGCGAAGGCGCTTGATGGTCTCAATACGAGAAACCTCGGGGACTTGTCCCGCCGCGGTAAAAAGGTGCGAGAAGCCATACGTGCGACGCCTCTGCCGCAGGACCTTGAAAATGGAATCGTCAGAGCATACGAACAGATGGAGAAGCGGTATGGGAAAAATACTGACGTGGCCGTGCGCTCCTCCGCAACGGCCGAGGACTTGCCGGGCGCCTCCTTCGCCGGCGAGCATGAGACATATCTCGGCATTCGGGGCGCGAAGGATGTGGTGCGGGCGGTCGTGTGGACGATGGCTTCCCTCTTTACCGACCGCGCCATCTCGTACCGCGCCGACAAGGGCTTCGCGCATACCAAGGTCGCGCTCTCGGTGGGCGTGCAAAAAATGGTCCGTTCCGACAAGGGCGCTTCCGGCGTGATGTTCACGGTTGATACTGAAAGCGGTTTCCGCGACCTCGTGCTCATCAATGCGGTCTGGGGCCTCGGCGAGCTTATCGTGCAGGGGCATGTAACGCCGGACGAATATCTGGTTATGAAATCCAAGCTCGGCAAGGTAATAAATCCCATCATTTCTAAAAAACTCGGGGTGAAGAATAAGAAAATGCTTTACGCAAACGGAAAAACCGGCGTTATCCAGACGCGAGTCGTGAACACGGGTGTGGCGGAGCGAAGTCAGTTCGTGCTTTCCGAGGCCGAGGTCGCGGAGCTCGCGCGCTGGGGCGCGATGATAGAAGAGCAATATTCAAAACGAGCGAAAACCTGGACGCCGATGGATATAGAATGGGCAAGAGACGGACAAACGGGCGAGCTCTCCATCGTGCAGGCCCGACCCGAAACGGTGCAGGTGGGGCGGGACTTCTCCAAACTCACGGAATACAAGGTTTCCGGGCAGGGCAAGGAACTCGCGCGCGGCACTTCGGTCGGCTCTAAGGCCGCGACGGGACCGGTGCGTGTCATCCTGGACCCGCGGCAAATAAAACAGTTCAAACAGGGAGAAATCCTGGTGACGACGATGACCGACCCGGATTGGGAGCCGATTATGAAGATGGCTTCTGCCATCATCACTGACAGGGGCGGTCGCACTTCTCATGCCGCCATCGTCTCGCGCGAGCTCGGTCTGCCCGCAATCGTTGGCGCCGGCAACGCGACAAAAGTTTTGAAGACTGGCACGCTGATTACAGTTGATACGACAGGCAGTGCAGGAATCATCACCGCCGGTAAGGCGAAGATTGCAGTACTTGAACATTCTATCGGCGCGTTGCCTGAAACAAAAACGAAAATAATGGTGAACATCGCTTCGCCCGATATCGCCTTTGAACAATCGTTCCTGCCGGTAAAAGGGGTTGGGCTCGCGCGCGAAGAATTTATTATCGCGTCCAACATCGGCATACATCCTCTCGCTATCCTCAATTTTAAAAAGCTCGCCCCGAAGATGCGCGAGGCAATCCGGGAAAAAACAAACGGGTGGAAGAGCCCAGTTGATTTCTATGTGGACAACCTCGCGTACGGCATCGCGAAGATAGGCGCGGCGTTTTCTCCGCGCCCGGTCATCGTACGATTCTCCGACTTCAAGACGAACGAATACGCGACACTGCTTGGCGGCGAGGCATACGAACCGCAAGAAGAGAATCCGATGCTCGGCTGGCGCGGCGCCAGCCGTTACTACGACCCGAAGTTCAAAAGCGCGTTCGTGCTGGAATGCCGCGCGCTCGCGAAAGTCCGAAAAGAGATGGGGCTGACGAATATCATCCCAATGCTCCCTTTCTGCCGCACCGTCGCCGAGGCGGAGCGGGTGCTCATCATCATGGCGGAAAACGGCCTGGTCGCGAAGTCCTTTGCGCGGGGAAAAGGGAAAACAACACCCGTGTACATGATGTGCGAAATACCTTCAAACATTATCCTTGATGAAGAATTTTTGGACCTTTTTGACGGGATGTCCATCGGCTCTAACGACCTCACCCAACTCACGCTCGGCCTTGACCGCGATTCCGGCATCGTAACGCATATCGCGAACGAGAATGACGAGTCGGTGCGCGCCCTCATAGCCAAGATAATCCGTACCTGCACGCGGCGCGGGAAATATCTCGGTATCTGCGGACAGGGGCCTTCGGATTTGCCGGACTTTGCAGAATTTTTGGTGAAGGAAGGCATTGAAAGCATGTCGCTAAATCCCGATTCTGTGATAAAGACTATTGAGCAGGTTGCCGAGATTGAAGAAAAGTTGAATCGCTGATATGCGCATTGACAAAATTGCCGCCAGAACGATTCTGGACACGCGCGGGCGCCCGACGATAGAAACGACCCTTAATGCAAGAGACTTGGAAGCGATTGCCTCAGTCCCGTCCGGTAAGAGCACAGGCGAGCGCGAGGCGGTAGAGTTGGACGCCGTTTCGGCGATAGAAAATGTAACCGGAGAAATCGCGGCTGTCCTCGGCGGCCGCGATTTCTCGTCGCTCGACGAACTTGACGTACTCCTTATCGCGCTCGACGGCACGAGGGACAAATCGCGCTTGGGCGCGAACGCCATCCTCTCGGTATCCATCGCGGCACAGCGGCTTTTCGCGCTTCAAGAAAATATTCCGTTGTGGAAAGCGGTTGCGAATCGCGCCGAAACAACGCCATCTGCGCCGCGCCTATTCGTGAATGTGATGAATGGCGGCGTGCACGCGGGTTTCAAACTCCCCTTTCAAGAATATATGCTGGTGGTTGACGGCAGAACAAGTGTCGCTCTCGCAATAGCGCAAAAAGCATTTATCAAACTTGGAGAGATTCTCGGCCAAGATACGCCGATGGGCGACGAGGGCGGATACGCGCCGACATTTGATACTCTTGAACGACCTTTTGAGATACTCGCGGAACTTGTGGAAGAATTTCCGGATACTAGCACCGCAATTGATGCGGCGGCGAGCCAGCTATTTCACGACGGCGCATACAAAATTCTAAATAAATCGTATTCTTCAGAAGAACTCACACGCGTATATGAAAATCTCATCGCGCATTTCCCCATCCACAGTATTGAAGACCCGTTTAATGAAAATGCTCGCGACGATTTCGTTCGCATCACGGCAACACTCGGAGAAAAAAAGCTTATTATCGGCGACGACTTGACCTGCTCTAATCCAAAACTAATCTCCGATGCGATAAAAAATAAAGCCGTAAACGCAGTTATCATAAAACCGAATCAGATAGGGACCGTGAGCGAAGCTATTGAATCGGTAAAAATAGCGCAGTCGGCAGGTTTAAAAGTTATTGCGTCGCACCGCTCGGGCGAAACAGATGACACGTTCATCAGCGACCTCGCCTACGGAGTCGGCGCCTATGGTATTAAAGCCGGAGGCCTCGGACAGAAAGAACGCCTAGAAAAATACTCCCGCCTCCTAGCCATTGAGCGCGAAGCAGAAACGGTATGACAAACGTTAGATTGTGGTATTTGTATGACTTCGCAAACTCCTTTGCTTCTTCGGTTGTTATTTTTTACTTTCCACTTCTTTTGCTTCAGGGAGGCGCAGGGGATTCCTGGATAGGAATATCCACTGCGATTTCAGCGACCATTTTGCTTATGTTCTATCCGGCGCTTGGACGTAGGTCCGACCAGAGCCAGAGAACACGCATGCGCTACATACAGTTTTCATCCATCGTAATGCTTATTGCCCTTGTCATCATGGGCTTTTTAACTAGTAGTTACACTGAAAACTACTCTCTGCTACTTCTCTTCATATTAAGTGCGTCGTACATCATCTTTCAAATTTCATTTCAAGGTTCGTATGTCTTTTATTCAGCATTTATGCAAAATTTTGAAGACATTGGTCATAACAAAAACCGAGTCTCAAGTCTCGGCCTTGGGCTAGGCCAACTTGGCAATGCAGTGAGTATCGGAGTAATGGGAACCTTTGTTGTGGGAGGGTCATTGGTCATATGGGGCATAAGCGACAAAAGTCTCGCTCTTGTTTTAGGAGCGGTAATATTTATCATTCTCGCGCTTCCATTCCTTTTGCAAAAATCGGATTCGGCCGCACCAAGCGGTGTTGGGGTTGGAAAACTATTTTCAATCAGAGAGTTTCTAAAAAGAGTTCTTGATAACAAGAAGCTTCTATACTACCTGCTCGGATATATGTTTGTTGCCGATTCAGTCACGACCTTGCAGATATATATGACTCTATATCTAAAGAATGTCTTTGACTTTACCGACAAAATGTCAAGCTTTGCTGGGGTAATTAGCCTTGGAATGCTATTTGCTACGTGTATGCTTTTAGGTTCTCTGGCTCACAAGATGGTAGATAAAAATAAATCGCTAGGCATTGCTGGAATTATTTATGTAGGTACATTTCTCCTTTTTGGCCTTACCCCAAATGTTCCATTCCTTGCATATCTATGCTTAGCCTTGGCGGGAGTTGCATATGGGCTGTTCTTCCCACTCGCTCGTTCATTATATTCTGATATTGTACCCAAGGAGGAACAGGCGGAACATTTTAGTTTTTTTATTATTTTCGAACGGGCGGCCGCTATTATTGGCCCAGTTGTATGGGTAATTGTGTATGAACTTCTGCGTTCTTACTCTGTGGAATTCCGTTACCGAATGAACATCATGGTCTTATCGCTCATTGCTAT
>CAYHGO010000043.1:0-4992 GCA_964356215.1 uncultured Candidatus Saccharibacteria bacterium
CGCTCGCGCGCGAGCTTTCCGTGCCGGTCATCGCGCTCTCTCAGCTTTCACGCGCGGTGGAAACGCGCGGCGGCAAGCCCCGTCTTTCCGACCTGCGCGATTCGGGATCGATAGAACAAGACGCCGACGTCGTGATGTTCATCCATCGCGAAGATAAGCGCAATCCAGAGAGCGACCGGCCGAACATCGCCGAGATTCTTATTGAGAAGCACAGGAACGGCCCGACCGGCAAGACCGAACTCTACTTTGACGAGAAGCGCGCCACTTTCCAGAGCGTAGACACCGCGGGCTACGGCGAGCTCGCGCAGGAATTTTAAATGGATAGGATTGAAGAACTTGCGAAGGCGCTTGCGCGATTCCCCGGCATCGGGCCGCGGCAGGCGAAGCGCTTCGTGTACTTTTTGCTCGCCGCTCCCGCAGCCGAGCGCACAACGCTCGCCGAGCTCATTGCCTCGCTCGGCAAGGATGTGCGCCAATGCCCTGACTGCATGCGTTTCTACAATGGGAGTACGGCGGTCGTCTGTAATTACTGCTCTGACAAAACACGCGATGACTCGCTTTTAATGCTTGTTGAAAAAGATCAGGACCTCGCGGCGGTGGAGCGCGCCGGCACCTACAAGGGGCGTTATTTCGTACTTGGCGGTGTGCTCACGCTCACCGGCAAGGGCGCCATTCGCGAAAAAGAATTAATAAACGTGGTGGAAAAAAAATTGAAGAATAATTTAAAAGAAATCGTGCTCGCGCTCTCGGCCACAAGTGAGGGCGAACATACAGCCGACCGCGTGCGCGAACTCTTAATGCCCTACCGTGACCATTTGAAAGTATCCGAGCTCGGCCGCGGCCTCGCGACCGGCTCCGAACTTGAGTATTCCGACGCCGAGACCCTCCGCGCCGCGCTCCAAAACCGCCACGAGACTTAACTACCCGCTATCATTACCATTTTGAACCTATAGGATAGATTTGGTATTGAACAAAATACGCGTTACTAGCGACCTTGGACGAAGGTCAGTGCCTTCCCTTTCATCTCTGCGCGGCCGGTACGGCCGATGCGGTGAATGTAGTCCTCGTAGGTGGAGGGCAGGTCGTAGTTGATAACGTGCGAGACGGCCGGAATGTCCAGACCGCGCGCGGCGACATCGGTGGCGACAAGTGCGGTCACCTGGCCGCGCTTGAAGGCCTCCAGAGCCCTCTGGCGCGCGCCTTGGGTCTTATTGCCGTGGATGCTCTCGGCGTGGATGTGCTGGCGCGAGAGCGCCTTCGCGAGCTTCTCTACGCCGTATTTAGTGCGGCCGAAGATAAGCACGCGACTGAACTCCCGGTCTTGAAGAAGCTCAGCGAGCACCTCAAATTTATCCTTGCCGCGCGGGATGCGAACGACATCCTGGTGAATGTTGAGCGGCGTATCATGCTTCTTGACCGAAATAATGACCGGCTCTTCCAAGAAGTCGCCGATGAGACGCTGTATCTCCTTCCCCATCGTCGCCGAGAAGAAAAGCGTTTGACGTTCCCTACGCATTGTGCCAAGAATGAAACGCATGTCATCTATAAAGCCCATGTCCAGCATCCGGTCTGCCTCGTCCAGCACGACGTTGCCGAAATCAGAGAGATTGAGCGCCTTGCGTTCCATCAGGTCCTTCAGGCGCCCTGGGGTGCCGACGACGAAGGCCGGGGCGTGCTTGAGCGCCGTTATCTGCGGGCCGATGTTGGCGCCGCCAACCGCGATCACACCGCGCAGGCCGGTGCCCCGCGCAAAGCTGGCGAGCTCCTTTTCTATCTGCACCGCGAGTTCGCGCGTCGGCGCCATGATGAGCACCCGCTCTCCCTTCTGCTTCAGCACCTTATCAATAAGGGGAATGAGGAAGGCCGCCGTCTTGCCGGTGCCGGTCTCGGCAATGCCGACGACGTCCTGGTCCGCAAGTGCGTGCGGTATCGCCTTGTCCTGGATAGGCGTCGGGGAGGCGTACTTGCGCGCCGCGATGTTCTTCTTCAAGTGTGGATTGATATTAAAGTCGTTGAATGAATGTTCAGGGACGAAGACCGGCTCCGAGGTCGTGACGACCGTCTTGTTCATAAATTTAGCTATCTCGGATTCGGTCTCGCCGAACGCGCCGAATCCTCCTCGGCGTTTTGGCGTATATCCTCTCTGTGGTCGTCCATATGGACGAGAACTACGAAAGCCGCCACTTCGCGGATTTTTAGAAAACTTTGAATGACTGCCAATAGTGCCTCGCCCTTGGCGGGACGCGCCAGCGGACTGATGATTCCAACGCCCTATTTGCATATAGATTTACGTTTAACTGATACTATCAATTTTAACTTTGAGGATGGGCTGGCGGTGGCCCTTGCGCTTGTAATAGCGGCTCTTCGGCTTATACTTCACCACTTCAATCTTCTTGCCGAGCCCGGCAAGTACGACCGTGCCCTTGACCTCGGCTCCCTTGATAACGGGCGCCCCGATGGTCGTGTCCGAGCCGTTGTCCACGAGGAGCACCTCGCCAAAGACAATCGAGTCGCCCTTCTTCAAATCCCCCCTAGACGCTTCTGCGTCGGGCGAACTGCCAAAAGCGGTTTTAGCCGGGAGCTTCTCAATAACAATCGTGTCGCCCTTGGAGACGACATACTGCTTCCCGCCAGTCTTGATTACGGCCACTTCCATAGTCTATAGTATATGCCTTCTTATCGTTTTGTCCAGTTACTCAACATCCGTGACGGGCTTATCTAGGAGCTCGGGCTCAATGCCGATTTTACTTTCGGCGATGCGGTAGACGTCTTTATCTATCTTGCCGAGCTCCTTGTAGCCGGAGTTGTAGTGCGAGACGGTCGTGCCAAGCGAGACGCCAAGCTTTTTATAGAATTCTTCGTACGCACCGATATGCTTCCCGAGCTCCCCTACCCGCTTCTGGATGTCGGCTGCCTTCTGTTCTATTTGAAGCGCCTTCAAGCCCTGCATCACTGTTTGTAAGTAGGCGAGGAAGGAGGTCGGCGAAACAATAATCACTTTGTACTTGCTCGCCGCCCTTTGTATCAAATTTTCGTCCTCCCCACCGCCGACCTGGTTGGTGAGGAGGTCGTAGTAGATGCCCTCGGACGGGATGAACATAAAGGCAAAGTCCATCGTATCTTCTTCTGGGCGGATATACTTCGCCGTCTCACTGATGCGCAACTTTAGGTCATTCACGAACGCTTTTTCTGCCGCCGCGCGTTCCGGTGTCCCGATTTGCGTGCTGACGAAGCGATTGTAGTTATCCAACGAAAACTTGGAGTCTACCGGCACGAGCTTCTTATTGATAACGATAACGGCATCCACTATCTCGCCGTTTTTGAACGCATATTGGATGCGATAGTCCTCCGGCGACATGACGTTCCGCAGTACAGTTTCCAAGTAATATTCACCCAAGATGCCTCTCTGCTTCGGGTTCTTTAACAAGTCTTGCAAAGACTGCAGTTGTTCTGCGTATGTCTGCGTTTGCCTACCGATCTCTTTTACTGACGTAAGCTCCGTCGTGATCTCTTTAATAAGCCGAGACGATTCAGAGAACTGCCGGTGCGCGTTCTCCTGCATCGCTTTTGACGATTCTGACACGCGGGCGTCCAGCGTCCGTGCAAGCTCCTGCATCTGCTGTTGGAGAAGCACCATGCCGCTTCCCTCTTGCGGCGCTTCGCGCTTGCGGAGTAGGAAGTATACGAGGACCACTACAGCGATAATAAGGGCGACAGTGACGATATCCATATCTGTTATAATACCGCGCATATGGCTATCCACGAAACGTTGAAAAAATCTATTCCTGACGCCCTGCGGGCGCATGACGAGACGCGGCTCCGGACGCTCCGCTCGCTGGTCACCGCAATGACCAATGAGGTCGTCGCTAAAAAACGCAAACCCAATGAGTTGTTGACTGATGAGGAAGCAATAGCGGTGCTGAAGCGCGCTGCGAACCAGCGCAAGGATTCCATAGAACAATTTGAAAAAGCGTCTCGCAATGACCTCGCCGAACCAGAGAAAGCCGAGCTTGCTATTTTGGAATCGTATCTGCCGGCTATGATGAGCCGTGACGAGATTATTGCTGTTGCAAAGGCGAAGATGGTGGAGCTTGGAGTATCAAGCAAGACCGACGCCGGCAAATTCATCGGTGTGCTGATGAAAGAATTAAAAGGCAAGGCCGATGGCGGCGATGTGAAAGCGGTGGTGGATTCGTTCTTGACTTAGACCTGCCGCGAGGCCATACTAGTGTTATGTCCAACGGCAAGGAGGGCGACATGTTCAAAAAAATCACGGACATACCGGGAGTCGATGTCGAAGAGGTCGCGAGGGCAAATGCAAAAATAGACGCGATCCTCGCAAAAAATACTAAACCTCCGCAAGAACAAAAAAAGTTTAAAGTTACGGGACAGATGCGGAGCGAAGCGATAAAAAAGGCGCTCCGGGAAGACCTGAAAGACGATTAGACCCCTCCCGATGGCCATCAGGCGGGCCATCGGTTTGCCGACGGACGATACCCGTCGGCTTTTTTACTTTAATAAGAACGAAACTGACATCCTTGCAAAAACAAGTATACTACTCGTATATGAGCATGAATAATTTTGAACATCCAGTATACGGACCGGAATCGGACAGAAAGAGTATCCGCGTAGAGCTAACCCCGGAGGAACTCGCCTGTCTAAGGGAAATGGCTCGAAATAAAGCGGAAGCCATTGAAGCCGCGATTCCTCCGCTTGAAATCGCTCTTGATGAAGGAACAGCGCCTAATCGGGATAATGCCGAAGAAGAGCTTGAGACGCTTAGGGAAAAGCTCGGCATCCTTCAGCATGGCCTTTTAGAGAAACTCTCTGACGAGGGGCGCGGAGATGCCGATAACGAGGTGTCTATATAATAATGGGTCTTCTTACGCTTCAGCATAGCACGTGGTATAAAACGTCTACGGCCTCATCGTCTAACGGTTAGGACACAAGCTTCTCAAAGATCGGAAGAGCGTCGTGTAGGGAAAGAGTGTA
>CAYHGO010000044.1:0-4960 GCA_964356215.1 uncultured Candidatus Saccharibacteria bacterium
CCGTAATTGACCCCATTTGGGGATGTAATTCAATGTTCTTCAACCAACAGAAAGGAAAGCAAATGAGTAAGCCATCATCCGCCGCGTATCACAAAGCGCGACACAGCCTCGCGCTCGAACTGGAGGCCGCCGGAGCAGTACTTACTGCCGCTTCAAACCACCCGCTCGTCATTGAACGGCAAGGGCTCAAAGGAGTGGAACGTGGATTCAAGCTCAAACTCCACGAAAAAAATCCCTCGGCTCCGCTCTCGCCCTTTTACCTCAATCTGCGCACCGCTGACAACAAGAGCGGCCCGTTGACACAGGAGTTGGTCGATATGTCGGCCACGTGCATGCATATGCTCGTCATCAACAAAAAGTTGGAGTTTGATGCGGTGGCAGGCGTCCCGCGCGCTGGCGACCCGTTCGCAAAAGCGCTCGCCCGATTCACGGGGAAATCGCTCATCAAGATGGAAAAGGACGAGTACAACGACAAACGTCGCATCGCGGCGCTGAAGGGGAAGGTTCCGCCGTCGGTCCGCAAAGTCTTGCTCGCGGATGATCTTATAACCGGGGCTGATTCAAAGATTGAGGCCGTCCGAGTCTTTCAGGAAGCGGATATTGCAGTTGACGACATTGTCGTCCTCGTCGACCGCGAGCAAGGCGGCTACGACCAACTGATGGAGTGGGGCTGTCACTTGCACTCGGTGTTCACGATCGGTGAAATGCTGGACTTGTACGTCGCTACCGACCGTATGGCACTACAGCTTCACAGTGCTATCCGTTCGTACCTCAAGCTCACCGCTTGATATCAGCGGCGTATGCCAAGACCCGCTGCGCCTCGCGGCGGGTTTTTCTTTTGTACCGAATTTTGAGTATGCTAGCCCCATGAAGCCCCTGCCAAAGAGTTGGTTTGAGGAGAGCGCACTTACGCTTGCGCCGAAGTTGCTGGGGAAAGTCGTAAAGAAAGGCGGGTGCACGGGCATTATTGTAGAAACAGAAGCGTACGGCACCGACCCGGCCTCGCACGCCTACAAGGTGACGCCGCGCTCCGCGCCGATGCGCGACACATACGGCCACTGGTACGTCTATTTCACCTACGGCATGCACTGGTGCGCGAATGTTACAACCGACAAGGGTGGCGTGGGCGCAGTGCTTATTCGTGCGGTGGAGCCCCTCGCCGGGCTTGGGACGATGAAGCGCCGGCGTAGCACGGCGCTTGTGAAGAATCTCTGCAGCGGCCCCGCGAAGTTCTGTCAGGCGTTCGGGATTACGGGCGCGCAAAATAAAAAGGCCGTTGCAAACGATTTCGCGATTTATGATGCGTCGGAAATTCCCGCATCAGAAATCGCTACGTCGGCCCGAATCGGCGTCAAGAACGGCAAAGAATTGCCGTGGCGTTTTTATATCAAAGGCAATCCGTTCGTCAGCCGCTTGTGAGGGACGTCTAACGTCCTTCACAACTCCTTCCGGCGAGATTTGGCGCGGTCGTTTTCCGTCAAAAACTGCTTGCGCAGGCGCACCGACCTCGGCGTTATCTCAAGATATTCGTCATCCGCCATGACTTCCAGCCCGCGTTCAATGGAGAGCTTCCAGGCCGGGAAGAGCACGATGGCCTCGTCGGTGCCCGAGGCGCGCACATTGGACTGCCGCTTGCCGGTCGTCGGATTCACCATCATCTCCTCGCCCTTTGCGGTGTTGCCGATGACCTCGCCCTCGTAGACCTCGGTTGCCGGCGTGATATAGAGCACGCCGCGATTCTGGAGGTTATAGAGCGAGTAGCCGAGCGCCTTACCGCTCGCCATGGAGACCATGCTTCCGACCTGCCGTTTCTTTATTTCTCCTGCATACGGTTTGAAACCGACGAATCGAGACGAGAGTATTCCCTCTCCCTTCGTGTCTATGATGAACATATTTTTATAACCGAGGAGGCCGCGCGTCGGGCCGGCAAGCGCTAATCGCACCATGTTCCCGTGTTGTGTGAGATTTTGCAGAACGAAAGCTCTTTGTCCGAGCTTCTCAATAATCGCTCCCTGAAATTCTGACGGCGTATCCACAATTACCTCCTCAAATGGTTCGCTACGCTCACCATCATCTTCCTGACGGAAGATGACGTGCGGTTGGGAGACTTGTAGTTCGTATCCCTCGCGCCGCATATTCTCCAGAAGCACGGCTATGTGGAGTTCACCCCGACCTGAAACATTGAAGGCGTCGGGACTCGCAAAATCTACTTTCAACCCCACATTCACCTCCAGCTCCTTCTCTAGCCTGTCGCGTATCTGGCGGCTGGTCACATACTTCCCTTCTTTTCCGGCGAACGGCGAATTATTGACGAGAAAGTTGAGCGTGATGGTCGGCTCGTCCACGGCGATGGCCGGTAGGGGCGTAGCATTTTCATCAGTAGTGATAGTTTCGCCGATGTAAATGTCGGGCAGGCCGGCGATAAGCACGATGTCCCCCGCCTTCGCTGAAGCTTCGGCGGGCAAGCCCGCTTCCACATCAACCCGCTGAAGTCCTTGAAACGTGAAAACTTTCGTAATGTGGCCGGCTCGCGTCGCGCCGTCCGGCTTCTTGATGAACACGTTCTGATTCGGACGGACCGTTCCCTCGTAGATGCGGCCGACCGCGAGCCGACCCATGAAATTATCGTACGCGAGATTAAAGGGCTGAAGCATAAGTGACGCATCAGCAGATATTGCCGCATTTGCCGCCGGAACTTTCTCAAGTATCAAATCTAGAAGCGGAGCCAGGTCCATATCGGCCTGTGCACCGCCCATTAAAAGATTTTCGGGAGTGAGCGATGCCCTGCCGTCGCGGCCGATAGCGTAGACCACCGGGAAGTCCGCCTGCTCATCAGAGGCGCCGAGCTCTAAGAAGAGCTCCAGCACCTGCTCGTGGGCGTGTGCCGGGTCGGCCGCCGGCTTGTCAATTTTATTTAAAACGACGATCGGTTTAAGACCGAGCTCTAGTGACTTTTTAAGTACAAAACGCGTCTGAGGCATCGGGCCCTCCTGCGCATCTACGACCAGCAGAACCGAATCTATAGAACGGAGTACTCGTTCCACTTCCGAACCGAAGTCCGCGTGTCCCGGAGTATCCACTATATTTATCTTCGTACCCTTATATTCCACCGCCGCGTTCTTGGAGTAAATGGTAATACCGCGCTCCTGTTCAAGAGCGTTCGTGTCCATCGTGGCGCCCTCCTCTGCCGCGCCCGTCTGCTTCAGGATGGCGTCAGTGAGTGCGGTCTTCCCGTGGTCCACGTGGGCAATAATCGCTATGTTCCTGATTTCCATAGAAATAAAAAGTGGCCGCAAGGCCGGTAGATGTAACGTACCATATCTGTAAAAAAAAGAAAACCCCGTGCCGTGAGAACGTTTGGCGACGGGGTACGGTCCGAAGACTTATACTGCTAAGGTTAGCAGATACGCTTATTTTTGTCAAGCGTTTGTACTAGTCCCGCATGTAAAATATCTAAAATACTATGCAAATAAGCCATATATTCCCGGCACAGTAGCAAGAGTAGCAAGGAGTAGCAAGGGTTCCCCTTGCTACATGCTATTCTGTGAATGTGGAACGTAAGGTTTCTTTTGTTGAAGGCGAATACTACCATCTCTACAATCGAGGTGTTGATAAACGAATAATCTTCTCAACGCGAGGTGATTACAAAAGATTCATGATGCTCCTCTACCTCGCAAACAGCGAACAGGATGTGCGCATAGGCAACGTATTGAAGTCTACGCGTTACGAAAACGTTTTTCTCCAAGAGCGCGGAGAATCACTGGTGGCGATTGGTGCCTATTGTCTGATGCCGAATCATTTCCATCTGTTGGTGACGCCGCTGGTTGAGAATGGTATTTCCCAATTCATGCTTAAACTGCAAACGGGATACTCCATGTACTTCAATACCAAGAATGAGCGTAATGGGGCTCTCTTTCAAGGTCCATTTAGGAGTACTCATGCCGACAGTGACCGGTACCTGCAATATCTATATTCGTATATTCATCTCAATCCGGCGAAACTTCAGGACCCGCAATGGAAAGAGAGAGTGGGTTCAAGAACTGCATTGATGAAGTTCGTAGAATCGTATCCGTATAGCAGCTACGGTGTATATCTGAACAATTCTCACACAATTACCGCACCAGATAAATTCCCCGACTATTTTTCTTCAAAAGAAGACGTTACGTCGCATCTTTCTGACTGGCTAACACAGGAGGATGAATCTGTGTAGTAGCAAAAGTAGCAAGGGTTCCCCTTGCTACTTTTGCTACCTTGCTAAGAGCACCTTACTATACGCTACACTATATGGGATGAAGATGAAGAAACACAACAGTAGCAGGGGTGAGAACCACATCCTGCAGGATATCGGGCTGATTGTTTTGAGCATCCTGGTCGCCGTGCTTCTCGTGCGCACGAACGTGCTCACGAATCTCCTGACCTCCACAGGAGAGACAGGATTTTGGGGCGCATTCGTTGCCGGCATGTTCTTCACCTCCATTTTTACGACAGCGCCCGCTATCGCGGCGCTCGGGCAGGTGTCGCTTCTTCAAGGGCTTTGGGGTACGGCGTTTCTCGGCGCAGTCGGGGCCGTGCTTGGAGACCTTGTTATTTTCCGCTTCATCCGCGACCGCTTCTCGGAGCACATCTCGGAGATACTTCAGCACGAGAGCATCTGGCGACGTTTCCACCTGCTCTTTAAGCGCCGCTTCTTCCGCTGGCTTACCTTTCTTGCGGGCGGGCTTATCCTCGCCTCGCCCCTGCCGGACGAGCTCGGCGTCGCCGTCCTCGGCTTCTCCCGCATGCGCGTGAGATATTTCGTCTTACTTTCATTCATCTTCAATTTTCTCGGTATCGTGGTCATTGGATTGGTCGCCCGTTCGCTCGCCGGATAAAAACGAGGCGCCCCGAAACCCCCCCCGAAAGCGAAAGTCCAAGGTATATAAATTATATTACACCACCCAGAACATACGGCACCCGCCGC
>CAYHGO010000045.1:0-4867 GCA_964356215.1 uncultured Candidatus Saccharibacteria bacterium
GAAGCGCGGCCGTGGACGGCCGCGAATTGCCGCCAAGCGCGCGAGCATCCCCAAAGGCACCGATCTCGCACAGGTGACGCTCGCCGATGCGCTCAAGTATCTCTCGCTCCCGCGCGAGCTCGGGAATCATCCGTCAACCGGCAAGTCAGTGTTTTCAAACACCGGACGCTTCGGGCCGTACGTTGGCAGTGACGGAGAGTTCCGCTCGCTCAAAGTCGCCGTGGGCGACCCGTATACCATCACTCTCGACGAAGCGCTCGCGCTCCTCGCCGCCCCTAAGCAACCGCCAAAGGGCGTCGAAATAGTAAAAGAGCTTGGCAAGCACCCGCGCACTGGCAAGAATCTCGTCCTCTATAAATCAAAGCAAGGGCTCTTTCTTAAAAAAGGTTTGCGTCGCATCTACCTTCCCGAATCTGTGGATGCCTCTTCCCTTTCCCCCGCCGCCGCCGCCGAATACCTGAAATAAATAATGGAAATATAAAGCAACGGGTGTATAGTGGGACTTCATGACAACCGTCAAGGAGATTATCGGCGCGATGTCGGCGGCCTCTCCGGAGGATAGCGCGCTTATAGAGAAGGCCTATGAGGCCTCCAAGAAAGCGCACGAGGGGCACCTGCGCTACTCGGGTGAACCGTATTTCATTCATCCAGCCGCTGTCGCGCTGACGCTCGCCGAATATGGCATGGACGCGACTACCATCGCCGCCGGGCTCCTTCACGACGCTATAGAGGACGGCTGTCTCTCACCCGGCGAAGTAGAAAAGGAATTCGGAAAGGACGTACTCTTCATCGTTACTGGAGTGACGAAGCTTGGCACGCACAAATACCACGGCGCCGAACGTTACGCCGAGTCGCTTCGGCGTCTCCTTGTCGCGACCGCGAGCGATATTCGCGTGCTTATCGTGCGGCTCGTCGACCGCAAAAATAATATGCAGACCCTGCAGTATGTGCCGGAGCACAAGCGCCGCCGCATTGCCGTTGAGACGCTGGAAATCTGCGCCCCCATCGCGGACCGCCTTGGCATGGGGAAAATGAAAAGCACGCTGGAGGACCTCGCCTTCCCCTATGTGGATGCCGACGCCGCCCGCCACGTCGCCGAGGTACTTGCCTTAAAGACGAAAGAATCGGAGAAAGGACTCGCTAAGGTGCAAAAGAATATCTTGCGTGAACTCGCGGGGAAAGGCATGAAAACGTTCCGCACCGACATCCGCATGAAGGGGCTCTGGAGCTTGCATCAGAAGCTCCTGCGCAAGAGGAACGACATCAATCTCATTCACGATATCGCCGCACTCCGCATCATCGTGCCGACCGTGGAGGATTGCTACACGACGCTTGGCGCCGTGCACGCGCTCTATCGGCCGCTCCCGGGCGAGTTTAAGGATTATATCGCCCTCCCGAAGCCGAACGGTTATCAGTCGCTTCACACTACCGTTGTGACGCCGGAGGCGGGCATCGTGGAGATTCAAATACGCACCGAAGAAATGCATCGGCGCGCGCAGTTCGGCATCGCTTCGCACATGTCCTACAAGCAATTAGGAAAGGACGTGGAGAAGCTCGGTAAGGAGGTTCAAAAGAGTCGATTCTCGGCGCTCTCCTTTTCCTGGCGTTCGCTCATTCCCTCGCTTTTGAAGATGAAATATCCGGGAGGCGGTGCGCCCGCCGGAGGGCGCACCTCCGGCAAAAAGGCCCCGCTGTGGCTCGCGGAGCTCGCCGAAGCGCACACTGATATTCCGGGCTCTGAAGAATTCGTGGAAGGGCTTAAGGAGGACTTTTTTTCGCACCGTGTGTTCGTCTTCACCCCTAAGGGCGATGTCATAGACTTGCCCGTGGAGTCCACACCCATTGATTTTGCGTATGCAATACACAGCGACCTTGGCGACCACCTGCAGGGGGCAAAGGTCAATGGCAAACTGGTTTCCATTGATACGAAGCTCGGCAACGGAGAGGTTGTGGAGATTCTGCGGCGCGACGCCGCGCATCCATCGCCCAAATGGTTTGAATTCGCGCGCACGTCGCTCGCGCGCCGGCACATTCGCGCCGCGCTCGGTATGATGACTGTAACGAAACCACCACGCCGTCATCTTCACCGGCACGTCGGTAATAAAAAGATAAAATCCCCGTAAAGAAGCGTTAAATAGTGAAGTTGCTGACCGAATAAAGCTCGTCGTCCGGTGATTCTTCGGGCGCGGCTGGAGGAACGGGGTCGCTTGCCTGCGCAGACGGGTCTGAAATGGGAGCAGATCCGCCTTCTGCGGCTGAAGTTGAAACAACGGCGGCTTGCGCCGCAAGCGCCGTGACCAACACCGCCAACTCTTCAGGAGAGAAGAAATCAATAAGGAGCCGGCCGCCTTCGGCGTTCGGCTCAATGATAACGCGCGTGCCGAGGGATTCGGTGAGGGATTTTTCCAGCTCCACGAGCTCGGGCGTTTTCCGGTGATATTTGCGCACGCGCTCCTGCGCGATAGAGCGCGCAATGCGCTCGGCGGCGCGCACCGGCAACTTTTTCAAAATAATCTCCTTAAAGAGCGTCTCGCGCTCTTCGGGACGGTCGTTCAGGGCCATCAAGGGACGCGTGTGGCCCTCGTTTATTTCCTTGTTCACGACCGCGACCTGCATATGCTCGGGAAGAGAAAGGAGGCGGAGCGAATTTGAAACGTATTCGCGGCTTTTGCCGATCTTGGCGGCGCACTCGGCGTGGGAGATACCGAACTCGTCAATGAGCTTTTGGAGCGCCTTCGCGCGGTCAACGGCGTTAAGGTCTTCCCGCTGAAGATTCTCAATGATGGCGAGTTCCAGCTTGGTGAGATTGTTCTCCCCTTGGCGAATAACGGCCGGTATCTGCCGAAGTCCCGCAATCCTGCTCGCGCGCAGGCGCCGTTCGCCCGCGATGAGCTCGTACACACTTTCTAAACCGTCCGGCTTCTCTACCTCAGAGCGGCTTACCACTAAGGGCTGGAGTACCCCGTACTGGCGGATGCTCTCGGCAAGCGACTTGAGTCCTTCCTCGCTGAAGTCCCGCCGCGGCTGGTACGGGTTCGGCATGATGCGGTCTACATCTATCCAGAAGACCGAATCGTATTTGGTCGGCACGTAGCGCGCGTCGTCGTTCATGCGGATATTTTAACATATGGTAATCTGCAATATGATGCCGGGGTGGCGGAATTGGCAGACGCAATGGATTCAAGACCCATCGCCGCAAGGCATGAGAGTTCGATTCTCTCCCCCGGCACCAGTCAATTGTGAGGTACAATAAAACCTGCATGGACCCATATAAGGACTTTAAGAATAGATTCAAGTTATTGGCAAGTAAGCACCGTCATTTGGTCGTGAATACCTTGTCTAACATCTTTACGATGAGGCTAATCGGTAACAAGACTCACGGTGATTTAGCCGAAATAGGCATTGCTGAATTTATCAATCAATTTATGTATGACTTTAAAAGCATACATGTTGGAAAAGATCTTTTTAGGGCAAAAGAACATGAGGAGGACATCCTGATTATTAATGAGGTCACGAAATCAAAATTCCCTGTGAGCTTGAAAGCTTACGGTGATGGCCCTTTACAACTCTCTACGGATAGCGATCAGAAAATGTTCCCCTACCTTGAAAAACAAGGCAAAAATATCACAAACAAAAAGAAGATAGCGGCAATTTTCGCATCGCAGGCATTTTCTGAATTCAATAACATAAACGTTATGCCTCTTATTTATAACGAGAAAAAGAAGCAATGCAATATAATGATTTTTGATCACGAAAAGGCGATCAAGCAAACCGCACGGATTTTATATATCGGAAGTGGTGAAAGTCTAGGAGATAAAAAGACTGGTAAGTCTAGATTGCATCCAATCTTTATGTTTTTGGACAATAAGAATAACTACATTTGTGAGGTCCGTTACGGCGGAGCATCAGCAAATGCTCTCCAAAGAGGACTTTGGACACATACAAAGAATGCTATAGCATTTTTTGATAGCCTCACGAATGGCTGGATCGATTATTCCCATAATCATACTTTGGTGAAATTATTCAGTCTTGCATTGAACAGTAGCGAAGAGGGCCACAAAGAAGCAAATATCATTTTGCAAAAAGATATCGATAAGCTGAAGAAATTATAGTATGCCACTGGACTTATTCAATGAAAGAGATTTTTCTGGCATAAAAACTCAAGGCATTAAATATGCTGGTTCTAAACTCAAGATAATCCCCTACATCCTGGAGTGCGCCAAGGATTTAGAGGTCAAAACAGTATTGGATGGTTTTAGTGGTTCAACTAGAATGAGCCAGGCCTTTGCCCAAGCTGGTTACGATGTTATCTCAAACGACATTGCTCACTGGTCTGAAATATGTGCAAAGTGTTTCTTGTTGCATAACAAGGATAAAAAATACTACCAGGATATAATTGATGGTCTCAATTCACTTGAAGGGTATGATGGTTGGTTTACAGCTCATTATGGAGGAGATGAGATGATGAGTGTAAAAATGCCATTTCAGATTAAAAATACGAGGAAGTTGGATGCGATAAGAGATCGAATTGAAGAATTGAAACTAGATGATATTGATAAATCCGTCATCTTAACAAGTCTTCTTCTCGCATTGGACGCGGTGGATAGTACGATGGGGCATTTTGCATCGTATCTTTCCAAGTGGTCTAGTCGGTCATATAACGATTTATTTTTAAAGCTCCCTAATCTTAAAGAAACGGCTGGCAATCATAAAGTCTTCAGAGAAGATATTTTTAAGATTGTAGGCAAAAATTCCTTTGACCTAGCATATTTTGATCCTCCCTACGGTTCCAATAATGAGAAAATGCCGCCGAGCAGGGTTAGGTACTCATCTTATTACCACATTTGGACATCAGTAATTAAGCACG
>CAYHGO010000046.1:0-4621 GCA_964356215.1 uncultured Candidatus Saccharibacteria bacterium
TCTCGCACAGGCAAAAACGGATTTCCCGAAAATGGGTTTAATCTCTACTGTGGTGGCCTGATGGAGACTTGAATTTGATTTGGTTTGCATACTATTTTCGCTTCGCTATTTCTTCACCAAGAGGCCCCTCGATCAACTTAATGGTCTCTTTTATAAATCGTTCCCATGTGTAAGCTTCCTTGTACCACAAGAGAATTGCATCCGTGCGCTGTCGCAGGAGCTTCAAAAATTTCTGCCACGTGAAGCCACGCGGCTTTAAAACATATTTCCACTCCGCCCAAAGATACTTGGGTAGTTGGTTGCCGTACCAAACATTAAGATTCTCCCATTTGGGGCCTGGAGTTTTGCTACTCATTTGCTCAATGGAGCGAATCCGCTCCTTTACCTCTTGCGGCTCCTTGGGGATATGTAAACTCATACCCCAAGTATATGGGATATGGTATTATGAAGTCAACCCAACCGAGCCTCGTTTCTGCCCTCTCTGCCGCTCCCCTACTTCGCGCGAGCGCTGCGCAGGGCGCGCCAGAGGACGAGGAGCAAGCTCGCGGCGGCGAAGACGCCGCCCGCGAGGCGCGCGGCATCGTCTCGGTTGAATGGGATGAGGGAGTTGTCTACCACAGGCGTAACCGCAACATAGATGATAGAGAGCGGTATCGCCCACGCGGCGAACTTAAGCCAAGAATTGAACACAATTCGCGGAATAAATACGAGGACAATAGCGACTGGTAAGAAATAGAGGAAGTAGAAATAAAGCGGTTTAGTAAAACTTAAAGCTATCTGATGTATCAGAGTACCGTAACAAGAAGAAACAGAATCTACACACCAGAGAGTAAAATAGCGAAAACCAATAGCAACTAAAGCAACGATAGCCGGAATGAATTGGATGATTTTTGTTTTCATTTGTTGATTGAGAAGATTTTTCTCAGTCCCGTCCAAATCCTGTATAGATTAGTATACGCTACCGCGCCCACTTTATTTAGCATCGGCTGTTGAGAAGCCGCGTATACGGAGGCAGTCTGCGAAAGGTCCGGCATCGTCTCTACGACAGAGGTTGGAGGCGGAGAGGCCGGCGCCTGTTTAACAGTGTTAGGAGCCGCCGCTAATCGCGGCTTAGCTGTCGTTACCGGAGTAGCGCTCGCAATAAACGAAGCTACTGCCGGAAGAGGAACAGATGGGACGGTTTCGGCAGGAATTACAGCCGGAGCAGGAATTGGAACAGAAGCGGGAGGAGTTACAGGAATAGAGAAGCTCCATACAGCGGCTCCCCTCGGCGCGCGAGTCGCAACCGGAGATGCAGGCTTGGGTGCTGGCACTGTGCCCTGCGAAGTTTCTGACAAAGCAGGCGGGGGCGGCTCATAATTTACCGTCTCCCCCACTCTCGGAGTAACCGATAGGTCGCTCCCACCATCGCCGTCGGTGTCTACGGTAAGCGCCGAGGCGGTCTCCAACCCGCCCGAGATGGTGAGCGAAGCGAGCGTGCTCGGCGTCGTCGGGACATTCGCGATAGTGCTGGAAGCGGTAACGACGCCGCCCAAGCTCTCCTGCATCTCCAGCGAGAAGGTGCCGCTCTCCTGACCGCGCATTGTGAGTTGATATGTACTCCCTTGGGGAACCGTGATGTACTTCACCTCGCCAAACTCGCCGTAGGTGGAATCAGGAATGTCTTGGGTTATCGCGCCATCGGTGGCAAGTCCGGTTATGTTGCCTGCAGAGTCGGTGAGCTCTAGCGTGAGCGGCGAATGGAGAAAGAAGGTGAGCTTCTTTTTAGGGGTTATTGGCGCTGGCTGGCTTGAAGAAATATACGCCGGCAATGTACTGGTGCTATTTTTGATAATGTTTTTTACGAAATCTAGGAGCGATGGGATCTCAAAAAGGTCTCGGTGCCTTCTATCTGTATGCGAGTCATCATTGTATGAAAATATATCCACCCAATACCTCTTCACATTCGTACTGGACGCCATCATGAGCGCGCTCGGAACGGGCACCGTGCCGTCGCCGTCTTCGGTGAAGAGCGGCCGATAGGCGCGCACCGGCCCCGCCGAGGCGAGCGCGCTCACCGCCGGCAGGGTGTAGAAGTCAATCCCCGCGACCGTGTCCACGCCCCAGCCGGCGATTTCGGAGACTTCTACCCCTGCCGGCGGCGCCCAGAAATCCAGCGCCGCATGCGTACTGGCCGCATAATCAATAAGCGTAGCGTTCGCGACCTCCGCCGAGTTCACATCGCTCTCCCTCGGCTTCTCGCGCCCGCCCTCCTTCGCGAGGAGGAAGTCGGCGAGCTCCACTTTGTTGCCGATAGTGGAGCCGTAGGCGGCCAGCTCCTTCGCATAGCCGGCGCCCGCGAAGCGGGCGACGGGATGAGCCGAGTCCCCCGCCGTGCTCTCCAGGTAATCCTCCGACGGGAGCAGGTGGTAGGCCATCGGCGAGTTCAGCGCGAGCGCGCGGGCGACACTGCTGCGAAGAATGGGAATGCCGTAGGAGGAGATGCCCTGGTCGTAGCCGAAGAGGAGCGCGCCCACGTCTACGGGCGCGCCGCTCTGCGGCGCGCCGACCATGATTATCTTATCCACCAACGCCGCGGCCGCCGCGTCACCGAGCTTATTAAGGAGCGCCTTGACGAGCAGGCCGCCGTTGCTGTGCGCGACGATGCTTACCTTCTTCGTTTTAGAACTGCCCGCGAGCGCACGGAGCGTCTGCTCCAAGTACGGCGTACTAGTGGCGCTATTGTCTCCTCCCGCATAAAATATCTTTCCGCCGCGCTCCGCGCCCTTGTTCAGCAAGTCATCCAGCGAGAGCCGCCAGTCGTAGGCGACGGGCTTCCAATCGGCGATAGTGCCGTCCGCCGCGAGCGCGTTCATCTCATCTAGGAACGACTTATAGATGTTGCTCCCGCGCACCGAGCCGATGACGTCGCCTGTCTTCGCATACACGTCGGCGCACACGCTCGCTCCCGACGAGTCCAGATACAGTTCTTTCACCTTCTTATCGCCCGCGCCTCGCAGTATCGCGAGGAGCGATTCGCCGAGCGGCTCCCAGAGCTTCTCCTCCGCTGTTTTCCCACACCCGTTCCCCTCGTAGAGGCGGCTCCCCTCGATGCCGGGAAGGAAGAGGACGTTGGAGGCGCAGTTGCCCGCCGCGATGCAGGGGTCGGGCGGGGGCGGTGGAGGCGGTGGCTTCTTGATGATGAGATACGGGATGGTGGCGTCCGCATTGCTCTTTATCTTTGTGTCGCCCGGGACCTGATAGAGATTGAAAAAGCCGACATTCACCGGGCGCGTGCCGTCGGCATACGCGCTCGTGGTCGTTCCCGTCAGGACCGTGAAGGTGTGGTACGCCTGGTCGGAGAACAGCGCGCGGTCGGCGGCCGTGAAGTAATATTTCTGCATCCCCGAATTGGAGGCGAAAGCGCAATTCTGGCCCATTGGCGCAATACAAACCCCTCCAGGCATGCTGCTACTCACACGAGGAGATTTCAGAGTGAAGGTAAGATACAGTTGCCCTTGCCCCAGATTCAGATTCCCTAAGCTCGCGGAATCCACATAGGCGTTTTGAAAGAGGGGCCGGGAACTGGACATGACGCCCGTCTTGTCACTTTGCTCATATACCGTGACGGAGCCCTCGGGCGCCTGCGGCACGGGAGGAAGCGTCGGTTGAGACGCAGATTCAATGGTGAGGAACGGAACGGTGCCGGCGGCGTCGCTCTTCAGATGCGTCCCCTGATAGTACTGGGAGAGCGCAAAAAAGGTGATATACACGGGAGTCTCGCCATCGGCGATGCCGAGTGTCGTCGTCCCGGTCTGCACCGTGAACGTGTGGAAGGCGCCGTCCAAAAGGAGCGTACGGTCCGCGTCAGTAAAATAATATTTCTGCAAGTCGCTACAGCCGAGACACGTCCCTACAGCAACTCCGCCAAATGGCGAGTGGTATGTGATATTCGCATGCAAATCCTTCATCGTGAAGGTAATGGAGAGACGCTCCTTGCCGAGGAAGAGGTTCCCGATATTCGCGGAAATCCAGGTGTTCTGCGCATAGGCTTGTTGCGACAAAATCTCGCCCGAATCGTCGGGCTGCGAATATATAATGAAATTGTCCGCGCGCGCCGTCGGCGCGCTCCATGCGAGCGCGCAGATGACAAAAAATAACACCGCGTATTTCACGCGCATTGCCCACACCATAGCATCAGTTCATGAAGAGCAGGAGCGTTATGCACTTCTGGTAGATTCAATCAGATTCAATTTCTTCACGCGACGCCATCCTTTAATTTCCGATTCTCGCTTGCGAGCTTCTTTCAGAGTCGGAAAAGTCTCAGAATATTTGAACGCCACTGGTCTGCGGATTTTTGTGTAATGCGCGCCCCATTTTGAGTCGTTATGCTGTTTGAGGCGCTTTTCGAGATTATTTGTGCATCCAACATAAAGGGATTTATCCACGCATTCAAGGATGTATACGAAATGCATACTGTAGGAATAATACTCCCTCGTCGCTTCGCTCGCTCGGGATCTTCGTCGCACACTTAACACCTCAGAGCCCTCGACCGAAGACGGCCGAAGGCTCTGAGGAGCGGAGCGACGAAGAGCTGCGGGACTTGGACTCGAACCAAGATACGCAGATCCAGAATCTGCAG
>CAYHGO010000047.1:0-4607 GCA_964356215.1 uncultured Candidatus Saccharibacteria bacterium
GCTTCAGATGACCATTGAAGAAGCGGAGAAATTCTTCGCAGATATTCCAGCTATCGCCGACCGGCTTAACTCGCTGAACGCCACGGGGTTGGAATATCTCACGCTCGGCCAGAGCGCGACGACGCTTTCGGGCGGCGAGGCACAGCGCGTAAAGATAGCGAGCGAGCTGTACCGCCCGATGCCGATGAAGACGCTCTATCTGCTTGATGAGCCAACCGTCGGCCTGCATTATGAAGATGTAAAAAAGTTGATAGAAATATTGCAGGAGCTCGTGCGGCGCAGCAACACGGTCGTCGTCATTGAACACAATCTGGACGTCATCAAGAATGCAGACTATGTGATAGATTTCGGCCCTGAGGGCGGCGTCGGCGGCGGCAAGATAGTCGCCAAGGGCACGCCTGAAGAGGTCGCCGACACTGACGGCTCCTACACGGGCGAGTATCTTGTGCGGGTGCTCAAACGCCATGCAATTAAACGATCTAAAAAAGTTTGACCTGCCGGATGTGCCGGGGGTGTACCTGTTTAAGCAGGGCAGGAAAGTTTTATATGTGGGGAAAGCGACAAGTCTGCGCGATAGAGTGCGGAGCTATTTTGACGACGACCTCATCGCGACGCGCGGCCCGCGCATCGTGGACATGGTGACAAAGGCCAATTGCGTTGTCTGCGAGACGACGTCGACCGTGCTGGAAGCGCTCGTGCGCGAGGCCGCGCTTATTAAGAAGTACCAGCCGAAGGCGAACGTGGAAGGAAAGGACGACAAAACTTTTTTGTACGCGGTTATTACTGACGAAAATATCCCGCGCGTTCTCGCGGTACGCGGCAAGGACATAGATTTTAAAACGAAAGTAGCAAGGGGAACCCTTGCTACTAAATTGAAGGCGATATATGGACCGTTTCCGTCAGGCGCACAACTGCACGAAGGCCTGCGACTCATCCGCCGCATTTTCCCGTTTTTTGATACTGACAAGCCAGTTGGCGCGAAGAGTAAGCATCAGCAGGCGAAGATAGAATTCAACAAGCAGATCAGACAATATCCTCGCGACATTGAATTTACCTTAACCTCGCCTATAGGCCAAAATAAGGTAAACCTAAAAACGTATAAGAAATCAATACGTAAAATACAGTTCTTCTTGGGCGGGCGGGGCAAAGAGTTGCGCGTTGCGCTTGGAAAGGAGATGAAGATAGCCGCAAAAGAAGAGCGTTTTGAAGATGCCGCTCGTGCGCGCCGCGAACTCTTTGCACTGGACCATCTCCAGGATGTCTCTCTCATCAAGGACGAACAGGGGTATCCACAAGATGTTCCTATAGGAACAAGTTGTGGATACCGGATTGAAGCATATGACACGGCGCATTTATCGGGGACGAATGCGATCGGCGTGATGGCGGTCGTTGAGGATGGCGTACCCGTAAAGCGCGAATACCGCATTTTCCGCATCCGCGGCAATGTGAAGGACGTAGTACGTCCTACATCAGATGTAGGACGTACTACGTCCCGACATGGGGATGACATCGCGTCGCTCAAAGAAATCTTGTCACGGCGGTTCGGGCATCCGGAGTGGCCCTTCCCGAAGGCCATCGTTGTGGACGGCGGACGCGCGCAGAAGAAGGCGGCTGAAACGGTTGTAAAGGAGCTGGAGCTCGCGATACCGGTCGCCTCCGTGGTAAAGGATGAAAAGCATCGCCCACGCGAGGTCATCGCCGCAAGGGCGGCCGGCATCTCCGAGGCCGACGCCGTCCTCGCGAATGCCGAGGCGCATCGCTTCTCGCTCGCGCGGCACCGCCGCGCTCGCTTGCGACAGCTTCGCTCAAAGCATTTAAGGACTTCGTAAGTCTGTATTCCGGGGACTTATGAAGTTTAAACATGGGCTATACTATCCGCATGCAAACTATTGTCGGGGTACTGCGGGGCGGACCGTCGCGCGAGCACGAGGTTTCGCTGAAGACCGGCGCCGCGATACTCGCGAACCTGCCAGAGGAAAAATATATCGCACGCGACATTTATATAGACCGGCAGGGCGTCTGGCACGAGCGCGGCCGGCCGACCACTCCGGAAAGAATTCTCCGCCAAGTGGATATAGTGCTGAATGGCCTTCACGGCGAATACGGAGAAGACGGGGAGGTGCAGAAGCTCCTGGAGCGATTCGGCGTTCCTTACACGGGTGCGGATTCTTTCGGTTCGTACCTGGCGATGCATAAAATAATGGCGAAAGCGCGCGCTGAAGAAGCCGGACTTCTCACGCCAAAATCGGTGTTCATTGAGCATGCTAAAGAGAGTGAAAAGGGCGCGAGCGACGTCATTCGTAGCTTCCATCAGCCGGTGGTAGTGAAGCCGGTAGTATGGGGCTCTTCGGTCGGCGTTTCTATCGCTGGCGGCTACGCGCCGGTACTCGCTGCCGTCAAACAACTTTTTGCGGACGGCGCGCCCGGCGTACTCGTTGAAGAATATATTCGTGGAAAAGAGGCGACTGCCGGCGTCGTGGAAGGATTGCGAGGCGAGGCGCTTTATTCATTGCCGCCGATAGAAATCATTCCGCCCGACGGCGATTTCTTCAACTATACAAACAAGTATGACGGGACTACCAGAGAAATAATTCCGGGAAACTTTTCCCGCGTCGTTAAAGAGGAGCTTCAGCGAGCCGCAAAAGTGATGCATCGCGCGCTCGGTTTGCGCCATTATTCGCGAAGCGATTTCATCGTTACGCCGAAGGGTGTTTACTATCTGGAGACGAACACGCTCCCCGGGCTCACGACCGAATCATTGTTGCCGAAGTCGCTCGCCGCAGTCGGCATCTCCTTTCGCGACTTCCTTTCGCATCTGGTCAACCTCGCGCTTGGGCGATAAAGCCATGGACGAACCGAATCTCAACCGAGCCGTAGCATTCATGCGCCTTCTCCATGCTTTTCAGACGGTGGAGCGCGTTGTTCTCGCGCCTGACCTGACCCGTAAGGAAAATGACATTGAACATTCGTACATGCTTGCGATGTTTTGCTGGTATCTCCACGATTCGCTTGGTCTCAAGCTTGATATGTACAAGGTGTTCCAGTATAGCCTCGCCCACGATTTTGTAGAGGTGTACGCCGGTGATACATATGCGTTTGACCACAAGGGGAAGAAAACCAAACACAAGCGGGAAGAAAATGCCCGGTTGCGCATTGCGGCCGAATTTCCGGAGTTCAAAGATATGCACGAGGCTATCAAACGGTACGAGGATAGGGAAGATCCTGAATCGGTGTTCGTGCATGCGGTGGATAAGTTGCTCCCGATGCTAACGAATTATCTGCAAAAAGGTCACAATTGGAAGCAGATGAATGTGCAACGCAAAGACCTATATGCGCTCAAGAGGGAGACAACCAAGAATCAAGAGCAAGTGCGCCGGTTGGTAGAAGAACTCGTTACAGAAATAGAACCGCGCTGGACTGAATTCTTCAATTTCTGAATCGGCTTTAGATTATCGGAAAGAAATGATAAAGTAGTTGAGTATAAGGTCGAAAACTCCGGTGGGCCTTTAGCTCAGTTGGTAGAGCGCCACATTTGCAATGTGGAGGTCACCGGTTCGAATCCGGTAAGGTCCACCAGAGTTTTCGACTGGCGGATTAGTATACTAAGACAATGAGAAAGAACATTGATACCCTGTGGCTCGTGGCGCTTCTGGCGATGGTCGTTATCATCGGCGGACTCGTGTATGAACAACGGCAAATTACGCGTCTTTCGCGTTCAATTACCGTATTGCAATCGTCCATCGTTGAACTTGCGAACACGGCGAGTTCCACGGCGGCGCGTACTGCAGAGAATATTTCCGAACTCGCGCGGCGCGAGCAGGTGGTGCAAAAATCCGAAACGCAATCGCTCCAAGATGCCGTGGCGAAGGTGACGCCCGCCGTCGTCTCTATCGTGGAGAGTAGGGAGGTACCGCGGCTCCGCGTGACCTACGAAAACCCTTTCGGCAATGACCCCTTTTTCAGGGGCTTCGGCATACGCGTGCCCGTATATCAACAGGTCGGCACGACGACGCAGAAGGTCTCTGCCGGCACCGGCTTCTTAGTGCGAAGCAACGGCTACATCATAACCAATAAGCACGTCGTCCCGGATGCGCCGAATGTAACTTATACCGTCCTGCTTGCAAGCGGCGTCCAACGAGAGGGAACGGTCGTCTGGCGCTCGCCGACCAAGGACCTCGCTGTGCTAAAGATATCCGGAAGCGAGTACCAAACTATCCCGCTTGGGAGTTCCAGTTCACTCCAGCTTGCGCAGGCGGTCTTCGCGGTGGGAAATGCACTCGGCGAATACAACAACTCGGTTTCCGTAGGCGTCATCTCCGGCCTCAATCGGACCATCACTGCGGCTAATAGTCAGGGCGGCGCCGAGACGCTCTCGGGCGTGATACAAACCGATGCGGCCATCAACCCGGGCAATTCCGGCGGTCCCTTGGTCAACCTCGCAGGCGAGGCGATAGGGGTCAATGTCGCGATGGTGCAGGGCTCGCAGTCTATCGGCTTCGCCCTGCCGATAAGCGATGTGCGTGCCGCGCTCGCGAATCTGGGAATCTAAGAGGTCGGGCCGCCGGGAATTGAACCCGGTCTACACGCACCCGAAGCGTGCGTACTAC
>CAYHGO010000048.1:0-1155 GCA_964356215.1 uncultured Candidatus Saccharibacteria bacterium
CACCGAATTCGCATTTGCTTGCAAGACCAATTCGGATTTCGCCCACCCCCTTCTCGAGACCGCGCGCAAGCGCGCGGGGGAATTTTCCGACCAAGTTATGAATTGTGCTCCCGCCAGGAATCGAACCTGGATCTCTTCCTTCGCAGGGAAGTGTCCTATCCGTTGAACAACGGGAGCAATACTCTAGATGTATATCAGAATCCGAGCCAAGCCGCCACCAAGTTCACGAACGTGTGCTTGTGCTCGGCCTCGTCCACACGCTCTAGGAAGTAGGCGTAGACCGCATCCGCATCCACGCCCGCAAGCGGGATGACGAGATGCGGCGAGAGCCAGCTCTCCGTCTTGATGGAAAGCAGGGGAGGAAGTTCTCCTTCCACATCTTCCAGGACGGAGAAGGAGAGCATGTGTTCAAAAGCGTGGAGTTCTTCGCCAACGGCGAGCCCGCGTTCGGAGAGGAGGAAGCGATGGACGGGCGGCTCCTTGGCGGCGTGGAGCGCGAGCGCGGCGGAGGCGATGACGATGAGCGCCGCGAACAGATAGTTGCCGAAGAGAATCGCGGCGATGGCGCCAGCGACCGCGAGGATGCCAAGCGCCCAGTACCAGTCGGTACTCTTTGGACTGTGGTCATATTCTCTCCCTTCCCACTCAAACAGGACATCGCGGGGCATAAAAAAATGATACCACGGGCGGATGGTGCAGGATTCGAACCTGCGGTACCCTTCCGGGCACAGTTGATTTCAAGTCAACCGCTTTCGACCTCTCAGCCAACCATCCGTGTGCTTGTGCGTAAAACCAAGTTATATCATACACTTCTCACTATGAAGTATCTCGGCATTGATTATGGAAGTAAAAAAGTCGGTCTCGCGCTCTCGGACGAAGCGGGAACGATGGGCTTTCCTCGTTCTATTATTACGAACACTCCGCAGCTCGTGGACGAGCTTTGCGCACTTATCGCGAAGGAGAATGCCGGTGCGGTAGTCATCGGCGAATCACGCACGCTTACGGGTGGCGAAAATCCGATTGCGAAGGAAGCTCGCACGCTTGGGGAACATCTCTCGTCGCGTGCCGGCGTCCCGGTGTTTTTTGAGTCCGAGGTATTTACGAGCGCCGCGGCGCGCCGGGCGCCCGCGAAAGAAGCAAAATCACGCGCGCCGA
>CAYHGO010000048.1:1255-4566 GCA_964356215.1 uncultured Candidatus Saccharibacteria bacterium
GAAGGCGCGTAGAACCGTGGATGCCGCCGCCGCCGCGCTCATTCTTACCAGCTTTTTATCCAGGGGTAAGGTGTAAGGGATAAGTGATAAGTCAGATATAATGCATTTTCTTACACCTTACACCTTACATCTTAAACCTTACCCCTTACACCTCCCTATGATTTCGATTGATGAATTTAAAAAGATAGACGTGAAGGTCGGCACGGTGAGAAGCGCCGTGCGCGTACCCGAGACCGACAAATTGCTCCGGCTCACGGTGGATTTCGGTCTAAAACCTGTCGCATCTGATGCGACAGGTTCGGCCGACCAGCCACAAGCGGCTGGCTTAGGCGAAGAAAGAGATGTGCGCCAGATTATTTCCGGCATCGCCGCGTACGTGAGCGAACCGCAGTCACTCGAGGGACGCCAGCTCGCTTTCGTCACGAATCTGGAACCGCGCACGATACGCGGGCTGGAGAGCAATGGTATGCTCTTCGCGGTCGGCACTGGCGAGACATTCGCCTTTCTTACGCCCGACAGGGACGTGCCGTCCGGCACAAGCGCCCACTAGCGCAACAAGAACCTTGGGAATCTGCATTAAGGTTGAACCTTGTTGCGCTATACTGCATGCATGACTTCCGTTTTCGGCGAACGTCTTCGCGCGGCGCTCGCGCCGCCGCGCTACCTTGCATTGCCTCTCTCCGGCATTGACATCTCTACGAGCGGCGTGAAGGCGGTGCGCCTTACAGAGAGCGCTCACGGTCTCGTCCTCGGGCGCTATGCACAAGTGCGCCTGCCGCTCGGCGTGTATATTGATGGCGAAATCATGGACCGGACTGCGATCATCGGGGCGCTCATCACAACCGCCGCGACCGCAGGCATTTCCGCCGCCAACGTCGCATTGCCGGAGTCCAAGGCCTACTTGTTTGAAACAACGGCTCCGGGCGAAGGGAAAAGAGAATGGCGCACTGCGATTGAACAGCGGCTGGACGAGCTGGTGCCGTTGCCGCCTCCCGAAACGGCATTTGACTTCATCGGCCTCGGGCGCAGTGAACAGGGCGACGAGCACATCGTCGGCGTCGGCTTTGCCGAGCGCATGGTGAATGACACACTCTCGGTATTTGATGAGGCGGGCATTCCGGTGCGCGCACTTGAAGAAGAGACGTTCGCGATGGCGCGCGCGCTCCTGCCCGCAGGCGACGCTTCAACCGTGCTTATCATTGACGTCGGCAAGACGACGACCAAGATGGCCGTCGTTTCCGGCCGCATACCGCGTTTCGCCACCACGTTCGGCATCGGCGGCCACGCGCTTACGCTCGCCGTGCAGAAACATTTTGGCGTTACTGAAGCCGAAGCGCGCAAAGTGAAGGCCGAGCGCGGCATCGTACCGGCTCCCGGGAACGAGGATTACCTTGCCGCCATGCTCTCTACGGTCTCCGCCATTCGCGACGAGATCTCCCGCCGGCTCGCGTATTGGCAAGAGAAGGCGGCGGCGAAGGGCGCACACGCGCCGGTGTCGCGCGCCGTCCTCGCCGGCGGCAACGCCTCGGTACGCGGATTCCCTGAATATCTGGAAGGAGCGTTGCAGATTCCCGTCAGCGCCGGCGACGTTTTCACCAATCTCGCGTCGCGCGACAGATGGATACCGGCGCTTGACTACACCGAATCGCTCGCGTATGCGACTGCCATCGGACTGGCGTTGCGCGACCATATTGAACCGTATGCCTGAACCCACCAATCTGCTTCCTCCGGAACGTCAGCGCGCGATTTTCCGCAATTATCTGATGCGCTTCAGCGTCGTCGCGGCGTTCTTGACCGTCGCCCTCGTATGCGCCGCCGCCCTGCTTCTGTTGCCGACGTACGTGTTCCTTGCGAAGAGCTCCGTCGCGAAGAAAGGGCATCTCGCAAGCATTGAATCCGCGCTTTCCGCGGCGGACGAAGCATCACTGTCCGCGCGGCTTTCCGCGCTTGCAAGCGACGCGACACAACTCTCCGCGCTTCGCGATGCGCCTTCAGGAAGCGCGGTCATCCGCCAAGCGCTCGCTGTCCCGCACCCTGGCGTCATTCTTTCCGGGTTTACGTATACGCCGACCGCGCCTAAGAAGCCGGGAACACTCGCAATCTCCGGAACCGCGGCGACGCGGGGCGCACTGCGCGCGTATCAGCTCGCGCTCCAGAGTACCGCGTTTGCGACTTCCGCCGATGTGCCGGTATCCGCCTATGCGAAGGACACCGACATCGCGTTTGCGATCACCGTAACGCTTGCGCCATGAGACCTTCCTTTTTTCATCTCGCCGGCGCGCTTATTCTCTGTATTGCTTCTTTTGTCGGCTACGGGGCCTGGTACGCAACCCTCTCGGCGAAGAGCGCGGCGGTCGCGGATTTGCAGAGCCGGATAGACGCGAAGACGGAAACGATGGATCGCATTACCACTGCGCGCGCGGCGCTCGCCGGCATCGCAAACGACGAGGCGCTTGTGCGGGGCTACTTCGTCCCGGAGACGGAAGTCGTCTCATTCATTGACGCGCTTGAAGCGCAGGGGGAAGCGTTGGGAACGGATGTGCGCGTTCTCTCCGTCTCTACCGGCGGCGCGCCCGCGAGCCCGACACTTTCGCTTTCACTCACCGTCGGAGGAACCTTTGATGCCGTGATGCGCACCGTGGGCTCCATTGAATACGCACCCTACGCCATTACCGTCGTTGCGCTTTCAGTAACGCAGGACGTAAACGACGGTTGGCAGGCCGACCTCAAACTCTCTGTCGGTTCGGTGCCTGCTCCGCGCGCGGAGACAGCCGCCCCGGCTTCTTCCGTTCGGGTATCCTTTATTTAGCGTATGCCACTCAAAAACTCCATCAGCGCTTCCCTTAAACGCCTGCGTTTCGGCGCACGCATTGACCCGGTGCGCGACTGGCTCGCTCTGCTTACGGTATTCGCGATAGCATTCGCGGGCATCATCGTGTGGAATGTGCGGGCCTTCGGCACAGTCGCAGAAGGCGGCTCCATCGGGACGCCGACCGCCGGCACTTCCGCCATCGCCGGTCAGACATCTATTGAGAACATCCGCGCGGTCTTTAAAAGCCGCGCGACCGAAAAGGCGAAGTACGACACCGGTGTCTATCACTACGCCGACCCTTCGCAATAGTAGAAATATGAGATAGGGTATTAGGAGTGCGCCCCCATAGTTCAATGGATAGAACCGCGGACTTCTAAGCCGCTGATGTTGGTCCGATTCCAGCTGGGGGCACCACAATCTGATTTTTTGCAAATTCGCCGACCATTTCGTTGGCGGCACGAAGTGCCGCCCAAGCATTTCCCCCCGACAAATCCTCTCC
>CAYHGO010000049.1:0-4524 GCA_964356215.1 uncultured Candidatus Saccharibacteria bacterium
GACCGGGATGCCGGTCCAGCGCGAGACGACCGCGGCGATGTCCTGCTCGGCCACCTCCTCGTTCAGCACGCGACGCGACTTCTGCAGCGTCTTGAGACGCTTCAGTTTCGTCTCGAGGTCTTTCTGGATATGCGGTATCTTGCCGTACCGGATTTCCGCGACCGTACCGAGATCGGCGGCCATTTCGGCATTGTCAGCCTGTACCTTCAGCGCTTCGAGTTCGGTCTTGGCGGCGCGGATGCCGGTCAGCACCTCTTTCTCGTTCTTCCACTTGAGCTCCAGTTCGGCGGTCTTTTCCTTCAGGTCGGCCACTTCTTTATCAATATCCTTGATGCGTCCCTTTATCTCCTTCGTATTCTCGCCCTCTATATCCTTCTGGAGCGCTTGCCGTTCTATTTCCAAACGGCGTATTTTGCGGTCGGTCTCTTCTAAAAGCGGCGGCTTGTTCTCCAGCGCTATGCGCAGTCCCGAGGCGGCCTCATCAATGAGGTCAATGGATTTGTCCGGCAGGAAACGGTCACTGATATAGCGCGCCGAAAGTTCCACGGCGGCGACGATGGCGCCGTCGGTAATGCGCACGCCGTGGTAGAGCTCGTACTTGTCGCGCAGTCCCCGTAAAATGGCGACGGCGTCTTCAACAGAGGGCTCCTGCACGAAGACCGATTGGAAGCGGCGCGTGAGCGCAGCGTCCTTTTCTATGTATTTCTGATATTCCTTAAGCGTCGTCGCACCGATGATGTGTATCTCGCCGCGCGAGAGCGCGGGTTTCAGCATGTTGGAAGCGTCCAGCGAGCCCTCGGCGCCGCCGGCGCCCACGAGCGTATGCAGTTCATCCACGAAGAGGACGACCTTTCCTTCTGCGCGCTCCACTTCTTTCATTACATTCTTCATCCGCTCCTCAAATTCACCGCGGTATTTGGTGCCGGCAATCATGAGCCCAAGGTCCAGCGAGAGGAGCTCCTTGCCGCGAAGCGATTCGGGGACATCGTTCGCCGCCATGCGCGCGGCGAGTCCTTCGGCGATTGCGGTCTTTCCGACGCCCGCTTCGCCGATCAGCACCGGATTATTCTTGGTGCGGCGCGCAAGAATCTGGATGACGCGGTTAATTTCAACATCGCGGCCGATGACCGGGTCCAGTTTATTCTCCGCGGCAAGCTTTGTGAGGTTGCGCGCATATTTCGCGAGCGCGCGGAAACGTCTCGGCTCGGTACTTTGTCCATTCTTTGCGCTCTTAAGTTCCTTGAGAATGGAGAGCGCCGCGTCGCGGCCGATGGAGAAGCGCGCGAGGATGTCAGCAGCCGGTCCCGGATGCTCCAGGACCGCAAGAAAGAGATGTTCGGTGCCGACGAAAGTGTCGTTCATCCGCGCCGCAATCTTCCCAGACGCTTCAAGCGCCTGCGCAAGTTCCGGCGTGAGATAAATCTGATATGAGGGCGAGAGCACCGACGCGCTTTCAGGCGCCTCCAAATGTTCCATCACGACATCGGCGAGCATGATGGTATCCACCTCCATTCGATCCAATATGGAGAACACGAGCGACTCCTCCTGGAGTACGAGCGCGGCAAGCAGATGGAGCGGCGAGACGTGATTCTGGCCGCGCTCTATCGCCAGTTCATGCGCGCGGCGCACGGCTTCTTTGGCTCTGGTGGTGAAATTATTGAATGGAGGCATATATAAACTCTGCTCTAAGAACTCTTAAGAACTGTTAAAGGTACGGTTGAAGTTGCAATAAGAAGCGCCGTTATCTTTTCGGCGCTGATGAGAAGGCCGGGAGTCCCGCCTGCGCCGATACCGATAAGGTCGCCGGCGAGATTGACGGCGGCGCTTCCCGCGCCAATATCCGGTAGCGTGGTATGAACGCCTCTCTCACCCACACGCGCGATAATGCCAGTTGCGGCGGAGCCATCGGCGGTAAGTGCAACCGTGGTTTCGCCGAGTTTCAAATCGCCCGTCGCAACGAGAATCGGCGAGGAGGCCTTCGGTAGCGCCGCCTTATCTGCGAAGCCGTAGATGGAGATACCATCGCCTTCGCGCGCAAGCGATGCGGGAATGTATGAGCCGTCTACAAATCCAATAAGTACCTCCTTCGGCAGAGCGTCCTGCGCCGCAGTCGCGATGGCGCGCGCCTTGGGAAGATAGGTGCCAACTGCGATGGCCGGTGTGGAAGTGCCGGTTCCCGCATCATAAACGGCAACAGCGCGAGTCGCGTCTTCTCCGATAGCCGCCATGACCAACTCTTGATTGGAAGGCGCGGGCGCTTGAATGATCGCGGCAGGCGCCGCCTGCGCGACCGTTTCAATGGTTCGCTCTATCACGCGATCCACGGTTTGAGTGACGTAGGCAGGCGCATGGTCCAGAAGCGAGACCGTCAGGATACCGGTCGCGACTGACGTCACGAAGTTGACGAGAATCGTGAGCAGAATGAGCTGGGATTTGGAAAGTTCTTCTATATCCATACCGCTATAATGCTACCGCTCCCGTTCATTGTCAATAAATACTACCGCTCGCACAAGAGCATTGACGAAACGGTGAAGTTCGCGCTTTTTGGTTTCCGGCCCCCACGATATGCGAAGTGTCGCTTTGGCGCGCTCGGTATCACCGGTAAGAACCAAAACTGCTCGCGAACCATCTTCAGAATCGGATTCACAGGCGCTCCGCGTAGAGACGGCGAAACCGTCTTCATCCAACAGCGCCGCGAGATAATCAGTATCACGGCCCAACAGCGATAAATTCAGAATGTGCGGCGCTTGGTTACTGCTTCCATTTATATATGCATCGGGAATCTCCTTTGCGATCATTTTGATCAATTCCGCGCGTGTTCGCTCCGCGAACGCGCGAAATTTTCCGCGACCAAGAGCGGCGGCCAGGAGCGCCGCCGCGAATCTGCATGCAAGCTCCGGCGCTTCGCTCCCCGGGCTAAGACCGCGCTCCTGGCCGCCGCCCCGATACAGCGAGGCAAGCGATATTGTGCGATGCGCAACCAAAGCGCCAATGCCGCGCGTCTCGCCGATTTTTGACGCATCCAAGACCATCAGGTCGGCGCCGAAATGCGCGCGAGTAATTTTCTCGGTCAAAGGCGCCTGGCTCGCATCCACATGCAATAACATCCTTCCGCCCATGTAGGACGTACTACGTCCTACATGGGCGGAGAGTGTTTGTGCGACTTCGCGTGTATTCCAAATAACTCCCGTCTCGCCGCAGACGGCGTCCATGCTAACCAGCGTTGTCTCCGGCCGTAACATCCTCTTCAGCTTCTCACAATCAACGCGTGCGTCCCGAATCGGTAACTCTTCAACCTCAACTCCTTCTTCAGCGAGCGCTTTCATGTTCTCAACCACCGATGCATGCGCTGTGGGCAAGTAAAGCGCGTGTTTGGTTCTTGGTGTTTGGTTCTTGGTACTTCCGGCTCGCAGCGAGCCGAGTATCGCAAGCGCGTTCGCCTCCGTCGCCCCGCTTGTGAAAACGACATCGTCGCTCTGGACTTCAACCAGCCGCGCTATCGCCGTTCGCGCCTCTTCTAACATTTTCTTCGCTCTCCTTCCCTCTTCGTGCGGTGACGACGGATTTCCGCTCATCCCCGCGGCAACATCCAGATACACTCTTTTTTTCTTCCACCACATAGCCCGATTCTAGCACGGGCTTGACAAAAAATGGTGGATATGCTAACCTATTTATGTAGGTCTTTACATTGATTCTCCCAGCAAAGTTACGCATAGCGTCGGGTTGAGTGACACTGTCAACGCCCACAGTACGTTAGAGCGGCACAATAACTAGCTGGGGATTGCGGCGGGGCGGCTTATGATATAGCCGCCCCGCCGGGAGCAAGAAATAATAATAGTTTTTTCACACAGCAAATAAAGATAAGGAGTTGGCGCCATGCGATTATGACCGTAACATGTCGGTAGGCGCGACCGGAAACTGAACAGCGCATAAACGGCCTCGTTACAAAATGAGACCGTTTTCATTTTTTGTATTGCAAGCAGGTCATTTTTGTGATGAAATGGGACGATTATGGCGCGGGAAGCACGGCCGCCCGTCATCGCGGTGATGGGCCACATAGACCACGGCAAATCCTCTCTACTGGATTACATCCGGAAGGCAAACGTCGTTGAGGGGGAAGCGGGCGGCATCACCCAGCATGTCGTCGCCTACATCGCGCTCCATAACGGCCGGCCCGTTACCTTTCTAGATACGCCAGGGCATGAGGCATTCAAGGCACTTCGGACACGCGGCGCGGCGGCGGCCGACATCGCTATCCTCGTCGTCGCGGCCGATGAAGGCGTGATGCCGCAGACACTGGACGCGCTCATCGCAATCAAAGAAGCGAGTATTCCATATATTGTAGCCATTACGAAGATAGACAAGAACAACGCCGATGTGGAACACGCAAAAAATTCGCTCCTTGAACACGAGGTGTTCCTTGAAGGGCTTGGCGGCGATGTCGCCTATGCGCTCGTCTCCTCCAAGACTGGCGAGGGAATTCCCGAGCTCCTGGACCTCGTCCTTCTGGCAGCCGACCTCGCG
>CAYHGO010000050.1:0-4515 GCA_964356215.1 uncultured Candidatus Saccharibacteria bacterium
AGACTTAGGATCTATCGCCGCAAGGCATGGGAGTTCGAGTCTCCCCCCCAGCACCTTGACTTTCCAACACTTTCGTGTATTCTGTATGGCAGAAAGCGGTTATTTTCGTTGTTAAATCACAAGGGGAAACATCATGTACGAAGCAACTCTTTGGATTGCTGTGCCGGTTGCAGTATGGGCGATTCTCGGATTCGGTATAGCTCGTGAAAACGAGCGTATCGTGAAGATTCTGCTCGGACGACCATACGCAGTAGCCGAATCGGGTCTGTTCTGGATCCCCCTCGGAATCGCGTGGGTACGTCGCTATACGACGAAGGTCGTAGAGCTTCTCATAGCAGGTAGGGACGAGAAAGGAGTGGTTAAGAGAAACGAAGAAGGTCGACCAATCCCCGCGGGTGGTTTCATCACTGCCCCTGGCAAGTTTGGCACCGGAACCGATAGTAGGGACCTCGGTCCTCTTAATCTGGGAGTTTCTCTCTCCTTCCGCTTCAATTGGCCTGCGAATCAGCGCCAGCTCTTCGCGTGTGTGGAATTGCTGCCAAATCCGGAAGCAACTCTTGAACTCGTAGACATCTTCCAAGAAATCATCATGGATGAGACCAGGAGTGTCGGGTGTAAGATGACCTATCTGGCCATCATGAGCGAACGTGCGGCTTTTGCGAGACAGATAACCGATTCTGTGACGCAGGGTCAAGCGAGCCAATTGCTTGTGAACACGGGTTTGGAACCTTCGGCGCGCGTCATTATTGACCATATTGATATACCGCAGGAAGCGCGTGACGCAATCGATGATGAGGAAGCCAAACGTCTTAAAGCTCGAGGAGTACGCGCGGAAGCGGAGGGCAGTAGAGATAAACTTAAACTTGAAGGTGAAGGACACGCCGCGGCCTACAAAGCAATAAAGAACGAAGGTCCTGAAGCAATCCAGCTTGAGTCGCTTCGCACGCTCCGAGAAATGGCACAGGGAACATCCAATACCATTTTCTTCCCGCTGGAAGCGATCCAGAAGCTTTTCGACAACTTCTTAAAGAAATAGGGAGAACGACTGATGTTAGCTATAGTCATCAAGATTCTGGTTGTAGTTGCCATTCTTGCTCTCGTGGGTATCAGGTTGTACAAGATACCAGCGGTGCAGAGAATGATGAAGTATGTCACAACTACTCTAGCTCCGGTAGCTACCGGAGCCGCGGGCGCGACTCCACCGACGTCAGTGCCCTGGTTCAAGCAGTATGCGTGGACCATCGGGCTCGTCTTTGCCGGTGCGGCCGTATTCTACTGGGGGTTGTATACCCCGGGACTGCGGCTTTCGGAGGTCAGGAGTTGGAGCTGGAATCACTGGCTCTGGCTCCTCGCTTTCTGCGTCATCGCCGTCGCCCTCGCCAAGCTGAACGAAAAAAGCTGGGGGAAGGTTGCGGGAGTCCTGGAGTCTGGAGCGATTGCGGCTCCGTTCGTGCTCTTCTTCGGCTTCCCAGTTTTGTTTTGGGTCGCGGATCTTTTTGTCTCACAGACCGTATGTCCTAAGCTGAGTGCCGACTTCGAAAGGAGTTGCACAGTTAATACGGCCGGGACCTACTGGTTTGATCCGGAAGCGGGAATGCCGCACGGGAAGGAGTTCTGCTTCACTGGAGCGGTTACATCTGAACGGAGAGTCGTAAACGGATACACGCAGTTCCGTTTCGTGTCTCCCGAGGGCACCACGACCGCCCTATATCGGGCGATGGACAAGTGCGAAGGGCCGCTCTCCTGATGTTGTTCTTTAGTGCGCAATGCACAAAGCCGTCCAGCAATGGACGGCTTTTTTATTTCTAACCGCTCAAGAATCCCGGAGTCAGCTTGGGGAGATTGAAGGTGCCGAGCGCGAGGTTGATGATGCTGTACGCGCCGAAGATGATGGCGAGCCCGATGATACCCCAGAGTATCGCTTGCCTGCCCTCCTTGCGCTTTGCCTCGTCTCCCGCGTGCGCGATGAATTCAAACACGCCCCAAACGAAGAGGACAAACGCCGCCGCCGCCAAGAGCAGGATGAGCGGATTGACTATCTGCACGACGACCTTCCCGAGGAACTTGTTGAGGACTTCAAACATTACCTGACCTGGACGCCGGAGGTCGGCGTCGTGGAGGGACCGGTGGTGTTACCGAAGCGGATGGTGCCGGTGAGGATGTTCACGAGGCCCCAGATGGAAACCATCACGAAGAAACCGATAAGTCCCCAGAGCATGAGATTTTTACCCTGCCCCTTCTTCTCCTCATCGTTGGCGCCAAGAATAAAGGCATCAAACGCGCCCCAAAGAAAGACGATGAAGGCGACCGCGAAGAGGACCGGCACGAGGATGTTGCTGATGAAATTGATGATGAACGTGCCGGCATCCGAGAGATTGTTGAGTTGTTGAGCGAACGCGACGAGCGGTAGAGTCAAGGCGGCTATTGTTCCTGATGTAAGGGCTAGAGCTTTTTTCATACTATAGGTAAATGGATAACAAGTTAATTGTAACGCTCCTGCCGAGGCGGTCAATACGCTCCGGCCCTCCGTGTGGATAATTAAAGTCTTGGGAATTCCGGCGCAGAACCGCCGAAGGTGAGGCCAAGAGTGGCGCCGATTATGTTTACGAGCCCCCAAAACGAAAGGATGATGACGAAACCGATGAGGCCCCACATGGCGTACTTGCGCCCGTCCGCCTTTTCCAATTCGTTTTCCCCATGATAAATGAAATATTTATATAAGCCCCAGAGAAAGACGATAAGGGCGATAGCCATCAAGACCGGCACGAGTTTGCCGTTGATGAGATTGATGATGCCGGTGGAATACGGCTCTATGACTTTCAAATTGATGCCGCCCGGGACATTCCGCGGCGCCGTCTGGGCGGCCGCGAGGAGCGGCGCGGCAAACGCAGTAAGCGGAGCGAACCAAGAGAGTTTTTTCATATTGCTTCCGGTAATTGGTTAGTAGCAGGAGCTCCCGTTGGCGGTTCAGGGCAGTTACCCTCAACCTGACAACGTTCTACATAAGTCGGCGTCTCGGGTCGCGGGCCGTACGTCGTCCCGCCTATAGGGTACGAAACGGGCGTCGAGGGCGCTCCATATCCGCCGAGGCCGAAGGTGTTCGCGACGATATTGACGAGCCCCCAGAGCGATATCATCACCACGAAGCCGATGATGCCCCAGAGCATGAGGGTGTGGCCCTTCTTGACCCCCTCGGCATCGCCGATGGAAAAGATGTATGCCCGTGCGATGCCGTAGAGAAAGACGATGAAAGCGACCGCGAACAAGACCGGCACCAGAATGCCGTTGATGATGAAGAGGATGGTGTCCGCGGCGCAGGCGACCGTGCCGACGCAGTTGCCGAATCCGCCTACACCGAACACTGATGAATAGCCGCCCGAGAAGAACTGGGTTGTCTGCTGGGTATACATTCCTGGATACATATAGAGTTAGTATGACATGTGTTAGCTAGGGCGCGAAACCGAGCGTGGATAACAGCAAATTCACGAATCCCCAGACCGAAAATAGCACCGCCATGCCGATGAGGCCCCAGAGGGCGAACTCCTTCCCTTTCCCTGTCTTATTTTCGTCACCCTTGTTGAGGAAGAAATAGTTCAGCATCCCCCAAACGAAGGCGGCGAAGGCGAATGCGAAGATAACCGGCACGATGACCGTGTTGATGACGCCGATGACGCCGACATCGCCGCTCCCGATGAAGTCCTTGAAGGTGATGCCGCCGGAGAGGTTCATGCTAGCCGCCGACCGAGAGCGCCTGCACGGTCGCCTTGACAGCCATCGCTATCGCCTGCGCGCCGAGCAGGATGAGCGCGCCCACGACGGTCCAGAGGAGCGCCTTGCGCGCCTCTTCTATCTTGCCGGGAACGCCTTGCGCGCGGACGAACATGTAGCCGATGTACACCACCATCAAGACGACAATGATAGAGCCGATACGGATGACGAAATCCAGAATATTGAGGAGAAAGGATTCTAAGCAGTTGCCATTGCCCCTGCTGCAATCAACGCCCTTGAGCGGATTGATGAGGGTGATGGAGTCGGTTCTAGTATTTTGTGGAGGTGCGGGAATTACAGTGCCTCCGGATTGCGGCCCGCCCGGAACAACCGACCCTCCGGAATTTACTGATTGCGCGAGCGCCGCAGGCGCGAGCGCAATGAATGTGAAGAGCGCGAGTGCGAAAAAACGCATGGTCATTGCTGAAGGAGCGCGCTTAAAGAGCTCTCGGCGGAAGTGAGCGCAGTTTCCAAGGACGAGCGACCGCTTATCACATCCCTAATCATACCCGAGAAGGCGGCATCGGTGCTCCCGGGCGCTGGGGACAGCCAGCCACGAGTGTAGAGCGCCTCGGCATATGCGACTGCGGCAATAGGATCGGCAGGCGCAGTCGCAAGCTGATTCAGAGTCGCGGGGGGGGGGCCCGGGGGCGCCCCGGGGGCGGGGGGGGCGGCCGGGGCACGATTGACCAACCCGGCGGGGGTGGTGGGGGGGGGGGTGGGGGGGGCGGGGCGGCGGCACGAGGC
>CAYHGO010000051.1:0-4442 GCA_964356215.1 uncultured Candidatus Saccharibacteria bacterium
CGATCTTGGAAACACGCACGGTATTTTTTATCGGGAAGCCCGGGTGCGGGAAGGGGATCTAATCAGTTTCTTTTAGATACTGGAACGGCACTAAGTCTTCTTTAGCAAACAAACGCTGTACACTGCATTCTTTTATCATCCCGAGTGACGGTGCTCCTGCGAAACCGATATATTCAACTTTCTTTTCCTTGCCATTCAGGACATATTTGATGGCTGGAATGAGGTCGGTATCCGAACTGATAACGATTGCAATATCGTACCAGTTGTCAGCGGCGCCAATAACTAAATCGACGGCCAACTTTACATCAACACCTTTTTCGCGTATTCGGTCACTGTCGTACATAATTTTCCCAGGCTTAATTTCAAAGCCGGTTGATCGCAGGATTTCGAGGAATTGTTGTTGCTTCCGTGCCAGCAACTCTCCCTTTTCTGAATTATCGTGATTCCTAACGATGCCGACGTAATATCTCTTTGAAACCAATTCCCGATCTCCGGCGACATGCGAAACGAATGCAGAAAAATCGAACCTCTTTCCTTCTTCGGGCAATCCAAAAGATTTCAGTTTGTTATAGGTGTTGCTACCGTCAATATAAATAGCAACTCTCTCCTTTTTGCCAAATCTCATCAGTCTATTCTACCAAAAACAAACCACCCCTGCCCGAGGACAGAGGTGGTGCGGTTAGACCCTTACTATACCACCACTTATGAAATTTTGCATGTGCCTGTGGATAAATTATCAGGCTCTGTTAGAGTAGTCAGATGGATATACGGACTATATTTTTTATCGGGAAGCCCGGATGCGGGAAGGATACGCAGGCCGAACTTTTGTCCGAAAAGACAGGTTGGCCGGTCATTTCTGCCGGCGATCAGTTTCGCGCGCTTGCTCTGGAGGACAGCATGCTGGGGCGCAAGATAAAAATGGAAATTGACTCGGGCGCGCTCGCGCCGGATTGGATCGCTCTGCACCTTTATTTGAAGTCCCTTTTTGCCGTTCCCGAAGAACAGGGTGTTATTTTTGACGGCTTCAGCCGGGAGCTCTCGCAGGCGGAGCTTATTTTGAAGTCGCTAGCGTGGCTTGAACGTCCGTTCCGAATCATCAATATCGCAGTTTCTGATGAATCGGTACGGCAAAGGCTTGCGCTTCGCTCACAGAAAGCCGGACGCGCCGACGACGACGCCGTGGACGAACGATTGAAGGAATTTTATGCGTACACCGAGCCGGCGATAGAATTTTTCAGGAAAGAAAATGCTCTCATTGAAGTTGACGGAGAACCGCCGCCGGAAGACATTGCAACCGACATCCGTGGAAAATTGGGAATCAAATGACGATAAGGGACAGCATTGAGAGAGAGAATTTGATTGAAGGCGGTAAACGCCTCGCCGCCGTTCTGGCGGTCCTGGAAAAGAAAGTCGCTCCCGGCGTGACTGCCGAAGAATTGGATGAGTTGGCGGAGCGGCTCATCCGCGAGGGAGGCGATACTCCCAGTTTTCTTGGCTACACGCCTGAAGGTGCGCGCCAGCCGTACCCGGCGTCCTTGTGCGTTTCGGTGAATGACGAGGTCGTGCACGGCATTCCGAACGAGTCAGTAAAGGTCTTGAAAGAGGGCGACATCGTCGGGCTGGACCTCGGGCTCACGCATAACGGCGTCATCGTGGATGCGGCTGTCACCGTATCGGTCGGAGAAGTGGATGAAGAGTCAAAAAAGCTTATGCGCGCGACCGAGGCGGCACTTGCCGCGGGCATCGCGGCCGCGAAAACGGGGAATCATATCGGCGACATCTCACACGCGATACAAGAGGAGATAGAAAGCGCCGGATTCAAGGTAGTGCGGGACTTAGGCGGCCACGGTGTTGGGGAATCGGTGCATGAGGAGCCATTCATTCCGAATTTCGGCCGTCCCGGAACAGGTCCGGAACTGGTTATGGGTATGGTGCTCGCGCTGGAGCCTATTTCTTCCGCAGGCAAGGCCGCCGTGACACTCGCTCCCGACGGCTACACGTATCGTACAAAAGACGGCTCGCGCTCTGCTCACTTTGAACACACCATCTTGATAGAAAAGGGCGGTGCGCGTATCATAACCAAATAATGGCAAATAAAAATCCAAAAGAAGAAAGAACGTTTGTGATGGTGAAACCGGACGGAGTGAAAAAAGGACTGGTCGGCGAGATTATTAAACGGTTTGAACAACGCGATTTGAAGATCGTTGCACTTGAAATGTTCCAACCGACGCGTAAAGAAATCGATGATCACTATCCGAAAGACGATGTATGGCTCGCTCGCCTTGGCGGAAAGACGCTTACGACTTACGAAAAATACGGGTATGACCCGATGGAGGACTTCGGCACTGTAGAGCCGGCAAAGATTGGTCCCGAGATCCGGAAATGGCTCATTGACTATATGCTGTCTGCGCCGCTCGTAAAGATGGTGGTGCAGGGGAATCATGCGGTGGACATGGTGCGGAAGATCTGCGGGCCGACGCTTCCGAATCTGGCCGATATGGGAACGATACGAGGTGATTTTTCCGTTGATTCTCCCGCGGTCGCGAACGCAGAAAAGCGCGCCGTCGCGAACATCCTGCATGCGTCTGAGACGCCCGAAGAGGCCGAGCACGAAATTAGGCACTGGTTCGGAAACAAGGAAATATATAGTTATAAGCGCCACGGCGACTAGTTGTCCACACAATCATTGGATACGGGGTGTATAGTTATACGTAGGAGCTGTTCTTAAAAACGCAACTTGCTAATCATTCGGGAGTTCGGCATTCAGATGTGTTTGGTGAATTCCGCAAGGAGATCCGAGAACCATCATTGTCTTTCCCACGTAGCAAGAACAAAGTTGCTTAAGAGGACGGCTCCGCCCAGCCCCACAGTACTTCGGTAATGTGGGGCTGGGCGTTACAATACGCGCATGTCGCGTTTAAGTTTTTACGGCGGAGCAGGGAAAGTGACGGGCTCCAACTTCCTGCTAACAACTTCCAACTCACAACTGCTCGTGGACTGCGGAATTGAACAGGGCGCCGACATCGCCGAAGCGGAGGTCTACGGACCGTTCCCCTACGATACGACGGCCATTGACGCGCTCGTGGTGACGCACGCGCACTTAGACCATGTCGGCCGCATTCCGAAACTAGTGCGAGATGGTTTTCGTGGAAAAATTTTTATGACACCGCCCACGAAAGATCTCGCCGAACTCATATTGCGCGATTCGGTTACTATCTTGAGAAAAGACGCGGAACGCCGCAGCATCGCGCCTTTGTACGGGGAACAAGACGTAGATATGACCTTCTCGCTTGTTGAGACGCTTGAGTATCACACCGAAAAACAAATCGTTCCCGGTTTTTCTTGTTATTTGCACAACACCGGTCACATCCTCGGCTCGGCGAGCGTGCGCATTACGGATGAAGAAGGAACAAGTATCGCGCTCACCGGCGACATCGGCAATTCGCCCTCGCCGCTTCTGCCCGACTGGGAGCCGGTGACGGACGCGGATGCGCTCGTGATGGAGAGCGTCTACGGTGATAGAGTGCATCCGCCTCAGCAGAGGCGCGTTGAGGTCTTGGCCGAAACGCTGAAGCAGGCCATCGCGAAGAACGGCGTCATCCTTATCCCCGCTTTCTCGTTGGAGCGCACCCAGCTCATGCTCTACGAACTCTCCAATTTTTTCGCGGAGGGCTCACTCCCGCAAATTCCGGTCTTCTTGGATTCGCCGCTTGCGATACATGTGACGGATATGTATGAAAAATGGGGCCCGACTTATTTTAAAAAAGAGACCGAAGATGAGATGAAACGGGAAGGGAGCATTTTTGAATTTCCGTTCTTGAAGAAGACGCTCTCGCACGAAGAGTCGCTCGCGATAGAGAAGGTATTAGGGCCGAAGATTATCATCGCGGGCGCAGGGATGAGCCACGGCGGCAGAATCGGCAAATGGGAAGCGCGTTATCTGCCCGACCCCTCCTCTACCCTTATTATCGTTGGCTACCAGGCGCCCGGTAGCCCAGGTCGACGGATATCCGAGGGAGCATCGAGTGTGCGCATCGCAGGCAGTGAAGTTCGTATTAAAGCCAAAGTAGAGAACCTGGAAGGATGGTCGGCGCACGCCGACCGCGACGAGCTCCTGAAGTTCGCCGAAGCGGCGCTCGCCGGTAAACGTACTAAAACTATTTTCACCGCGCTCGGCGAGCCCTCTGCCGCACGCTTCCTCGCCCAGCGCATCCACGACTACCTCGGCGCTCGCGCTATCGTCCCCGACTTCGGCCAAACGTGGGAGATTACAAAGGATTCAGTCAAAAGAGTTTAAGAAAAGCCGTCACTTTTGCACAGCTTTCTTCGTTTGCATACAGAGCTCCTTTTCGGTCGGTCTGGCCGCATATTAGCACAGAATGCAAAACCGCCCTTACGGGCGGTTGGAGAGGAGAGTTAGGTGACTTGCTTGGCGATGCGGG
>CAYHGO010000052.1:0-4279 GCA_964356215.1 uncultured Candidatus Saccharibacteria bacterium
CAAGTTTAGAAGTGGTGCAACGGTGGTGGTCTGATGCCGTCACAGCGCTGGGCCTGGACAACCGTAACCGGTCGTGCCGTCGACCCGCACCGAGAACACAACATCTTCTTATTTTCGACCTTGCCCGAACTTCCCGAGCAGGATGCGCATTTCTCGAATCCAGTCCCTTTCAGGGCTGTGCGATGTTTCTCGACAGCCCATTCAGGTTTTTTCCCATTTTTTCCGTTTTTCACCTTTTCCTCCAAAAATCGCCCGAACTCTATTGCCCGGACATTCGAGCCCCATTGCCCGAAGTAGACATTATACCGTCATTTCAGGCCATTTTCAAATCAAGAATGAACGGCGGTGGATATCGCAGGGACCGTGTTTTTTGAGCGCCCGATAATGTTCCTCGGTGCCGTAGCCCTTATGCTTCTCAAAGCCGTATTCGGGAAATTGTTTTGCGAGGCGTCGCATGTGTCGGTCGCGCACCACCTTCGCAGCAATTGAAGCGAGCGCGATAAGCGGCACGGTCTCATCTCCGCCGATGATGGTCTGTTGGGTATATTCGGGAGGGGCTTTCAACAGACCGTCCAAATAAATGGAAACGTCGTCCGACTCGGGCGCCAGACAACGAACGGCCCTAAAGACAGCGCTTCGCACTGCTCGGGAGAGTCCCCACGTGTCTATTCGTTTCGCACCCGTAGAGCGCACGCAAAACTGTAAGTCGCCCTCCCGCATTCGTTTTTGCAAGAGCCGGAACATCCTTTCCCGCGCCAAGGGCGTCATCTGCTTTGAATCCGCGAGACCCGGAAACTCTCTCATGACGATGAATCGTTCCGGTACAGCCACCGCTCCGATCGCGACCGGCCCCGCCAAAGGACCCCGCCCCGCTTCGTCCACTCCGAGCATAAATTTCATAGGGAAAGTATACTAGAACCCATGGCCGGCCGTTTTATCCATTTACATACGCATTCGCACTACTCGTTCCTGCAGGCGCTACCGAAGGTAGGGGAGCTCGTGGCGAAAGCGAAGCAGGAAGGGATGAACGCGCTCGCGCTCACTGACGCCGGCAACATGCACGGCGCCATTGAGTTCTACAAAACCGCGAAGGCGGTGGGCGTGAAGCCCATTCTCGGCGTGGATGCATATCTCGCCCCGCGCTCGCGGCACGAAAAAGACCGAAACTTGGACGCGAGGTATTCGCACATCGTCCTGCTCGCAGAAAATAATGAGGGCTACAAGAACCTGCTGTACCTGGTAACGAAGTCGTGGACGGAGGGATTCTTTGAGCGGCCGCGCATGGATAAGACGCTCTTGCGCGAGCGCGAGCGCGGCCTTATCGCGCTTCTGCCCTCCTTCGCCGGCGACGTCTCCCAGCTGCTGCGCGCGGGCGACCCCACGGGCGCCGCGGCCGCACTCGCGGAATTCAAGGACATCTTTTCCGGCGAGAGTGAACCGAGAGTATTCATGGAAATTACGCATCACCCGAAAGTCGCGGGCCATGAAGTCCTGCAACGACAAATCGTCGCCCTTGCCCGCTCAAGCGGTACTCCGCTTGTCGGGCAACATGACGTGTACTACCTGGAGCCCGGCGACCGCGAAGCGACCGAAATCATGCGCCGCATTCAGCAGGGCGAGCGGGGCCGCAACGAGGATGAGGATTTTTCGTTCATCAGCGGAAAGGCCGCTGAAAAACTGTTCAACGACACGCCGGAGGCAATAGAAAACTCCGGCCGTATCGCCGACCGATGCAACGTATCGTTTGAGCTCGGAAAATGGACTTTTCCTGCCGTTCCCGTCTCACCAGAGTTCAAAAATCACGGCGAAGAGCTACGGGCAAAGGCATACGCGGGCATCGCGGCGCGCGGGATGGAAAAAACAAAAGAAGTTACCGACCGCATTGAGTACGAGCTCGCCATCATCATCACCAAGGGTTTTGCGGTATACTATCTTATTGTCGCCGACCTCCTTGCCTTCGCGCGGCATGAGGGCATTCTCACCACCACGCGCGGCTCGGCCGCGGGTTCTCTGGTCGCCTATCTCATCGGCATTACGAACGTAGATCCGCTCTTTTACAAGCTCCCTTTTGAGCGATTCCTCAATCCCGAACGCCCCAAGGCGCCGGATATTGATATGGACATCGCGGACAACCGCAGAGACGACATGATTGCGTACACGAAACGCAAGTATGGCGAAGACCATGTCGCGCAAATCGGCACCTTCGGCACTCTGATGGCGCGGGCGGCGGTTCGCGACGTAGCGCGCGCGCTCGGCCATTCCTACAGCATCGGCGACCGCATCGCCAAGCTCATCCCGATTGGCTCGCAGGGGTTCCCGATGACCATAGACCGCGCGCTTGAAATGGAACCGGACTTGAAAACATTGTATGACGAAGACGATGAGCCGCGCGAGGTGCTGGACCTCGCAAAGCGCATTGAAGGATGCGTACGGCATGTCGGCGTCCATGCGGCGGGCGTCGTGGTGGCGCCGACCCCGCTTATTGAATGGACGCCCATCCAGCCCGACCCGAAGGGCACCGGTAAGCTCATCACGCAATATGACATGTACTCCATCACCGATGAATACGGCGGCGTGGGGCTTCTTAAGTTTGACTTCCTCGGCATCAAGAACCTCGCCATTCTCGCCGACGCGGTTGCGCGTGTGAAGGCAACGCGCGGCATAAACATAGACATTGAGAATATACCCATTGACGACGGGAAGACGTACGACATGCTTGCGCGCGGCGAGACGGAAGGCACCTTCCAACTGAACGGGTCCGGCATGACCCGATGGCTAAAAGAATTGAAACCGACCACTATCCATGACATTAACGCTATGGTCGCGCTCTATCGCCCTGGGCCGATGGAGACCATTCCGCAGTATGTGCAACGGAAGCATAATCCGAAGTTCATCCAGTACCTCGACCCGCGCATGAAAGAGTATTTGGATTTTTCTTATGGGCTACTCGTCTATCAGGACGACGTGCTCCTGACCGCCATCAAGCTTGCCGGCTATTCTTGGCTTGAAGCCGATGCGCTCCGCAAGGCGATGGGCAAGAAGATTCCGAAGGTCATGCAAGCGGAAAAGCAGAAGCTGACGAGAGGGTTTGTCGGGTACGGAAAACTTTCAGAAAGCAATGCGCAGAAACTTTGGCTTCTCATCGAACCCTTCGCCGCGTACGGCTTTAACAAAGCCCATGCCGCCTCCTATGGCAAGGTCGCGTATCAGACCGCATACATGAAAGCAAATTATCCGGTGGAATATCTCGCCGCTTTATTAACCGCCGAAGCGGGCGACACGGAGCAGATAGCCATTTTTGTCGCCGAAGCGAAGCGCATGGGTATCGCCGTCCTGCCGCCGAACGTGAACGAGAGTGGGACGGTATTTACCGTGGTCTCTAACGGCTCGGCTATTCGCTTCGGGCTTTCTTCAATTAAAAATTTCGGGGACGGCATCTCGGAAGCCATCATTTCAGAACGCGCGGCGCACGGGCCGTTCTCTTCCCTTTCTGATTTCTTATCACGAGTCGGATCAAAGAACTTGAACAGGAAGTCGCTGGAATCGCTTATCAAGTGCGGCGCGCTGGATTCGCTCTCTCCATCAGCCGATGGACGCGGCGCGCTTCTGGAGAACATTGAAACGCTGCTTGCCTTCCATCGCGACGCGACCGCCGAGGCGCCCCAGGACTCACTTTTCAGAGCTTTCGTCCAACCGCCAACGCTCCAGCTACCAGCTAACAACAAGTCCGTAACTCTTACCGATAAGCTGAACTGGGAAAAAGAATTGCTCGGTATCTATGTCTCCGGCCACCCTTTGGATGCCCATGCCGCCATCGCTACAAAGGCCGTGTTTTCTATCAAGAAAATAAAAGAAGAGCCCCAGCCCGGGATGCTTCTTATTCTGCCGGTACTGCTCACCGAATCCCGTTCCTTCCTGACGAAAAGCGGCGAAAAAATGTCTTTTCTTAAATTTGAGGACAAATCCGATGCCATTGAGGCCGTCATCTTCCCGAAGCTCTACAAACAGCATGCAGCCATCCTCGCACCCGGCTCTTGCCTTCTCGTGAAGGGCAAGGTCTCGGTCCGGAACGGCGAGCCTTCGCTCGCCGTAGAAGACCTGAAGCCGCTCTGAATTTGTATGGTATCCTCTTCAATAATGAACGCAGAGCCTGATAAAGAACGCGACCATAAAAAGCTCGGTAAGGAGCTGGATTTATTTACATTCTCCGACTTAGTCGGCTCCGGCCTTCCTCTATGGACGCCGAAGGGAACCATTCTGCGTAATCTGCTGGACGATT
>CAYHGO010000053.1:0-4074 GCA_964356215.1 uncultured Candidatus Saccharibacteria bacterium
AGCAAACCCGGCCTTGCACCGGTTTCACGGTCTGGGGGGGGTAGGGGCGCCGGGGGCGCGCCGGGCGGCACCCACGCGGCCGCGGCGCTAAGAGCGTCGCGACACATGAGGTCTATTTCATACTCCACGCGGTCAAGTTGTGGAAGCATTTCGCCCTTTGCAATCATCGCTTGCAGTTCAGCGGGCGCAGTGTAAGGCGTGCCCTGCGTAGCCTCGGCGGAGTAGGGCCAGGATGCAGGCGCCGCGAACTTTCCGTCCACGACATCTATCTGTATGCGGCTGACTCCAGATATCTGCGTGAGAAGCGCGAGTTTTTCCTCAAGCTCCTTGCGCGAAGCGGGCAGCACGGCCGGGATGACGAGGTTCATCAGAATTTAGCCAAGCGGCGCGCGTGGCGCGGCGAATTGGAAAAAGGCGTTTCAAGAAATATCCGGACCGCTTCGTCGGCATCCTTTCCGGAGACGAAGCGCGCGCCGATGGCGAGCATGTTCGCGTCGTTGTGCCGGCGGGCGAGTCGTATGTTGTCGTAGCCGTCCTCGGAACGACCGCCCTCTATGTCCAGCGTCTCCGTCACGCGCATCGGGCCGTAGAAGACGGCGGCGCGGATACCATTCACACGGTTCGCCGCCATCGCTTCGCCTTGTCCGCTGCCGCCCACGACGACCGCGCGCGCGGAGTCTGCGACGCGCGCGTTCTCCTCCGCGACGCGTTGCGCAAGCGGCGTCACGAAGTCCGGATAATCGTCGGAGGGGTCCAGCGCGAGCGCGCCCACGTCCTCCACCTCGTAGCCGCGCGTCGCGAGATGCTCCATAAGCGCGTTTTTAAGCGCGAACCCGGCATGGTCAGAAGCGAAGAAAATACGAGGTTTGAGGGATGAGGTTTGAGGGATGAGGTCAGACATACAGTTTTTTAATTATAGTAGAAACTATTCTACTTACTTCGTCTGATAGTGCCTGCGCTTTCCGCAAATCTATAGTTGGATACAACTCATTCACAATAATCAACTGCGTTTCAAGTTCAGCCAGAGAGCCATGGGCTATGCGGAGAAATTGCGCATAATCTTTTCGGCTTCCTCTCCGGCTCCCTTCGGCGATATTAGAAGGTACAGAGACCGCAGCTCGACACATCTGAGACGTAAGACCGAATTGCTCGGTTCTAGGCAATTGCCTTACAATACGATATGTTTCTTTCACCAATTCTATACCTTTCTGCCAAGCGATGAGCGATTTGTATCCTTCTTCCATACTCATCCCTCATCACTCACACCTCATACCTGTGCGGCCGCGAGCACGTGCCGCACCAAGCTTTCCGCGTATCCAATCTCGTTGTCGTACCACGCGAGCACCTTTACCAGATTGCCGCCGACCACGCGCGTCATAGACAGGTCGGCGATGGAAGCGCATGGCTCGCCGACGATGTCGGAGGAAACAAGCTCCTCATCAGTAGTTTTGAAAATCCCCTCCCAACGCGGGTCGGCTTCGGCACGACGGAGCGCGTCATTGACTTCTTCGCGCGTGGTCGGCCTTTTGGAAATGAACGTGATGTCCGCGATAGAGCCGGCGGCCACGGGAACGCGGAGTGCGATACCGTCAAATTTCCCGGCGAGCGCCGGATACGCCTCCGCGACCGCGAGCGCGGCGCCGGTAGATGTAGGCACGATATTAACCGCCGCCGCTCTGCCCTCCCGCACATCCTTCTTTACCGGGCCGTCCACGAGCGCCTGCGAGGCCGTATAGGCGTGGGCTGTAGAGAGCACCGCCTTCTCAATGCCGATGGCTTTATCCAATATCGCGATGACCGGGCTTGCGGCGTTCGTCGTGCAGGAGGCGTTACTGGACATTCGGCAAGAGGCGAGCTTTTCCTCATTGACTCCCATCAGCACCGTCGCACCAAGAATTTCTGTTGTTTGTTGGCTGTTGGATGTTGGATGTTCTTTAGCCGGCGCCGTGATGACCACTCGCTTGGCTCCAGCTGTAATATGTGCGCTCGCCTTCTCGTAATCCGTAAAGAATCCTGTGGATTCTACGACCACATCAATATTCAAGTCGCGCCACGGCAGGTTCGCCGGGTCCTTCTCCGAAAAAAACTTCACTTCCCTACCGTCAATAATAAATGTTGGCTGTTGGCTGTTGGCTGTTGGCTGTTGGTGAGCGACCGTAAAGGGAGCTCGCCCGTACACCGTGTCGTACTTCAAGAGGTACGCCAAGTTTGCGAGCGAGCCGAGGTCGTTCACCGCGACGATGTCAATCCCGCGTCCGGTGCTTCGCCGCGCGAACGCCCGCCCGATTCTTCCAAAACCGTTAATTGCAACTCTGATTGCCATAGGTGTGAGAATTAGGAATTAAGAATTATGGGTGAGTCCATTATAGCCCACTGTCCACAACGTCATTGACTCTTCAGCATGATATCTTGAAAACAGCCGGCAGCTTGGAGCGAGTCAGGATTTGTCATTCTTTGACTCGAGGGTCCGATCCCCTCTGCCGGCTTTAGAATATCCACACCCTCCTCTTCAAGTTAATTGACTTCTCATGTGGGCTTGCTATACTTTCTTTCAGGAATGACAAGTCCTGACTCGCTCGGGGATTTGAATCCTCGAGGATACTAGCAACATCGCCGCCTGCTCCAAGGGCGGCGATGTTGCGTTTATGGCGCGGGAGCAGGTTCGGGGGTGGGTTCGGGGGCTGGAGGCGCAATCACCGTTACGAGCCGCGACACGCTCCCGACATTGCCGGCGACGTCGGTCGCAGAGTACGTGAGCGTGTAGGCACCCTCGGCGGCGGTGTCAACGGCGCCGGTAACAACTATGCCTGCGGTCAAGTCGCCGTCAACGTCGTCTGTAGCGGTGGCGCCCGGGTCGGTGAAGGTGTCGCCAACGGTAAGCTGCATCGCCGCCTCGCCGACGAGCGTAACCACCGGCGGCGTGGTGTCACTCGGGGAGCTGGGGGCTGGGGACTGGTCTGCTGGAGGTTGGTCTGCTGGAGTGCTTGATGCCGTAGTGTCCGGCGCGCTCGTGATGACCGGCGTCCCGGTGTCGGAACTGTTGGCTGTTGGCTGTTGGTTGTTGGTTGTCATTGGCGACGAGGTGGCGAGTTGGCCCTCGGTCTGGACGAGGAAGTAGTCAAATGAGACATCCGCGGTCTGCGGTGCTGAAAGCACGACGCGGAATGAGCCGGCCAACTTGTCGCTGACCCACCAGCTTCCGGTAATCTGCGAATTGAAGGTGACGAAGACTTTTGTAGATGGCAGGACGAGGGAGTTCGTCACCTGCGCCACTGTGTTCCCTGTCAAGATACTGACGGAGCCGGCGGAGGAAGTGCCGTCCGCGTCCGAGCTGGCCACCAGCTGGCGGAAGACGAGTGTGTTGAATTGCGCAATTCCCTTTTGTATCAGGACGCCGAAGCTTTCTAGAACTGCGGCTATTGTGGAAGAGGCGCCTGCCCCGTTGGAAATCAGATTTCCAACGGGGCTCGCGGTGGAAATCGCGCCGCTCTCGAGCGCCGTGAGGCGCTCCTCCAGCGAGGCGAGGTGCGTTTCCACGGAAGCGACTTTCGCGGCAAGCGCTTGGACGCCGGAGAGCGTGAAGGTCGCGAGTTTGTAAATATCCACGCCTTTGCCGTCTGCGGAGAGGATTTCAGGGGCGACTTGCTGGGTATCCTCCGCGATGAGGCCGAGGCGGAGCGGGTCGTTTCGGTCTTCCACGGTGTAGCGATAGGTCGCAACTTTCAGGTTTACGAGCTGGTCCAGCATATTCTCGGAAGAACTCGCGGTCGCGTATTCAATGTCTTTCTTTGCCGAGCGCGTGGAAGTATTCACGAAAGCGATGGCGGCGATGTCGCCGATGACCTCAAGGGTATGGTTCGGCGTCGTCGTGCCGATGCCGACATTGCCGTTTTCTTTTACGGCTAAAGTGGTGGAGCCGAATTGATTTTGCAAGTATAAGGCGTTGGAGCCGGCTACTATCGGGTCGGCTTCGGTGAATCTAAAGCCGTTGCTGAAGACCAGGTCGCCGACGTAGGAGGCCGTGGCGCGCAATGTTCCCTTCACATACGGATTGCCTGAAATGGTTGACGTGGC
>CAYHGO010000054.1:0-3953 GCA_964356215.1 uncultured Candidatus Saccharibacteria bacterium
GTTTCACGTGACTGGAGTTCAGCCGTGTGCTCTACCGATCTCTACGGGCTCCGGGTGCTCATTGGGCTCGCGAGCCGCGGTTCGGTGGAGCTCCAAATTAAGCAGAAACTGCTTCAGGCGAAAGAGCAGGCGGCGAAGATTATCGCGGAGGCCGAATTCCGCGGAGAAGTTGCGGAAACGGAGCGCCTCGCTCCCGTTGAAGAGCGCGAACAGAAGGCCGCCTTGCGCGAGGAGCGCGTGGCCTCACGCGAGGAATTCTTGGACTCCCGCCAGCGCGACTTGGACGACAAGGAGGTGGAGGTGCGCGCCCGCGAACAGCAGGCGCTCCACGCGAAGAACGAGGCGGACAAGCTCGCGACGGAGCGCACGAAAGAACTCGCCAAGGTCGCCCACCTCTCCGAGGAAAAGGCGAAGAGAGAGCTCTTCGCCGAGATAGAGCGCGCCTACGAGGAGGCGATACTCCTGCGCCTTCAGAAGTTGGAGGCGCACGGCCGAGAGCGGCTGGAGGACCGCGCACGCTCCATCCTCACGAATACCATTCACCGGCTGGGCAACGCGGTGAACGCGGAAGTCATGTCGCTCTCGGTCGTGCTTCCTTCCGAGGAGATGAAGGGCAAGATCATCGGCAAGGAGGGCCGCAATATCAAATCCTTTGAACGCGCGACCGGCGTGGACGTGCTTATTGACGACGTGCCGGGCCGCATTACACTCTCCTCCTTTGACCCCTTGCGCCGCGCTATCGCGAAGATAGCGCTGGAGAAACTTATCGCCGACGGCCGCATCCAGCCGGTAAAGATAGAAGAGACGGTGGAGAAAACGCGTGTGGAGGTTGCCGAGATAGTGAAGCAGAAGGGCGAAGCCGCCGCTTACGAAGCGGGCGTCATCGGACTTCCCCCGAAGCTCACCGCTCTCTTGGGCCACCTTCACTTCCGCACGAGCTATGGGCAGAATGTACTTCAACATTCCATTGAGATGGCCCACCTCGCGGGGATGCTCGCGACCGAATTGGGCGCTGACCCGGGTGTGGCCCGCACCGCCGCTCTTCTCCACGACATCGGCAAGGCGGTTGACCACGAAGTGCAGGGTACGCACGTAGAGATAGGCCGCCGTATCCTGGAAAAATTCAACGTGGACAAGCGCGTCATCGTCGCGATGCAGGCGCACCACGACGAGCACCCCTACGAGTCGCCCGAGTCGGTCATCGTCCAGGTGGCCGACGCCATATCGGGCAGCCGGCCGGGCGCGCGCCGCGACACAGTGGACCGCTATTTGGAGCGCCTCGGCGACCTGGAGCGACTCGCCGCCGCCTTCCCGGGTGTGGAGAAGGTGTACGCCATCTCGGCGGGGCGCGAGATACGTATTTTCGTGAACCCCGGCAAGGTCTCTGACCTCGCGATGCATACGCTGGCGCGCGACATCGCGAAGCGCATCCAAGAAGAGCTCAAATATCCGGGCGAAATTAAAGTAAACATCATCCGCGAAAACCGCGTCGTGGAATTCGCCCGCTGATTACGCGTTATGCACGCAAGGTTGTAAAGCCCATTGCGCAATGTGGCGCATTCTTTATACTTTCTCCCATGCCCACCCCATGAGGTCGTGGGATTAATAGATAGCAGATATTCATGAACAAAGCAGATATCGTAGACAAGGTGCACGGCGTTCTCGGCTCCACGAAAGCCGACGCGGAGCGCGCTGTTGAGTGCATGATTGATTGTATCGTCCACGGCCTTAAGGGAGGCGACAAGATTTCTATCGCCGGCCTCGGCATCTTTGAGACGAAGGCGCGCCCGGCGCGGCAGGGGCGCAATCCGCGCACCGGCGAGACCATTCACATCAATGCCAGCCGCACGGCGAAGTTCCATGCTGCCAAGGCGCTTAAAGAAGCGGTGAAGTAGCAGGCAGTAAGCAGTTTGCAGTGGGTAAAAATGCAAAAACCCCGTGCGATACGGGGTTTTTGATTACTGAATCGTATCCGAATCTCTTTCTTGTGTCCTTTCTATTTCTGCTTCGGCTTCCTTTATCTTCTTTCTCTCTACTTCCGCAAGTTTAACAACCGCTTCAGGTTTTAATGATGGGCTCTGTTCTATTCTTGCCAAAAGATCTTTGGCGTCTTTAATTATTCGTTCCTGGCTACGCAATTCCACTCGCGCAAGCGCTGACGTATCCTCCATGTTGGCATGAACATCCCAAATGGCTCTTTTCCCTTTCGGACTTTCTTGAGGTACTTCCATACCAACCAGCATATCAACTGCGGCATTTATTTCAAGTTTTTCTTTTTCTTCAGTTTGTCGGGCAGGTAGAATTCGACGTCGTTTTTACTTATGGTAGGAGCTTTTGTTTAACAAAACGGCGTATATCTGATTCAACGAGAATACGCTGGACATCCGTTCGAGCGATAAGCGCGAATGTCGGCTTTGAAGCATATAGTTCACCACGTTTGTCCGGTATAGAGAAACCTACATACTCGACTCTTTTCTTCTTTCGCATGCGAGCCCAATCAATCGCCGGAACCAAATCGGTATCTGAACTGACGACAATAGCGCTGTCATACTTATCATCCACAGCTCCTACAATCAGATCAGTTGCGATTTTTACATCAATACCTTTTTCACGCATTCGTTCGACATGAATTACGCCAATTTTTGCAATACTGAGTGCCTCATGCTCTTGTACGCGAGTATCAACATTGATTTCTTCAATGCGCGATCTAAGCTTACTTGTCTTTATCTGCCATTTTGTTGACTGTAGTACTGATAAAAATCGACGCTGTTCGGCCATCGCCGTTCTTGTTCTAGAATCTCCTTCTTTCTCGCGTACGGTACCAATATAAAGCCGTTTACCCTCTGCAATAAGAGAGCGCCCGTTCACGAGGAAGGCGACGAACGCGTCATAATCGAAATCGATTTCAGCGATGTCGAGTTTCTTGAGCACCAAATGATAAAAATTTCCCGCATCGACAAGGATCTCGACTCGTTCGACATCTTTCATGCAGACGATTTTAACACGTATCTAGGCCGTCTAGGAACGAAAAACCGGCACAATCCCTTACGGGAGGCGCCGGTGATTTTCACAGCTAGTATAACGCGCCCACCTGTGTGGTCAAGGTGAGTCTTCGGAGGGTGTAGATAACCAAAAAATCTATCTCAAATACTTCTTTTTGTTGATTTTGTTGGGCAGATACGATTCATCATCGTATTTCTCATATCCCTTGCCGTAGTCCAATCCTTTCATGAGTTTGGTGACGGGGTTGCGGAGCTTTTTCGGTATCGGCAAATTGCCGTATTCGCGCGTATCCGCCTGCGCGGCGCGGAGCGCATCGTACGCCGAGCGATCTTTCTTCGCCTCCGCGAGATACGCGACGCCGTGCGCGAGGTTGATGGCGCACTCGGGGTAGCCGATGGTCTCGCAGGCGCGGAAGACGGCGTTCGCCACCACGAGCGCCGTCGGCTGAGCGAGGCCGACGTCTTCAGAGGCGAAGATGACCATCCTTCGGGCGATGAAGAGCGGGTCCTCGCCAGCTTCAACCATGCGCGCCAGATAATAGAGCGCCGCATCGGCTTGGCTCGCGCGCATACTTTTTATAAATGCTGAAATAGTATCGTAGTGTTCTTCGCCCTTCTTGTCGTAGCGCAAGTGCGGCGATTCCAGAGCGCGATTCAGCGTGTCTGCCGTAATTTCTCCGTACAAACTTTGCGCGCCCTCCATCATACCGAGCGCCTTGCGCGCGTCGCCGTTTGAGTACCCCAGAATCCAATCAAACGCATCTTTTTCTACTTTGAGTTTTGTGCGTTTGACAATGGCGCGAAGCGCTTCTTCGGAGAGCGGTTCCAAAACGAAGACGCGACAGCGCGAAAGCAAGGGCGCGATAATTTCAAACGAAGGGTTTTCGGTCGTCGCGCCGATAAGCGTCAGTTCTCCGCTCTCCACATACGGCAATAAGAAATCCTGCTGGC
>CAYHGO010000055.1:0-3813 GCA_964356215.1 uncultured Candidatus Saccharibacteria bacterium
AAAGCCCGAGCGCATGCGCTCGGGCTTTTTTATTTTGTGATACGCTTTACGGATATGCCCTCCCAATTTTTCTCAACAAAAGCGCTTATCTTCGCTGTCGCAGGCATCGTCGTCGCGGCTGGCGCTTATTTTTTCGTGACAAAAAGTGGGGACATACAGGAGAGCGCACGCGCGGCGACCGCAACTGCCACTACTATCAATAAAATACTCTCCGTGACGCCGAAGGGCGTCCTGACCCCCGCAGAAATAAAAGAATCAAAAGAGGTTTCAGAAGGAGACAAGCTCTCCACCTCGAAGGACGGCCGCGGCATTGTCGAGATGGAGGACGGCTCGACCGCCGTCCTTGACTACAGCTCCGAGATGATAATCTCCTCGCTCGGCGCTTCGCGCACGAGCATCGCGCTGAAGACCGGGAGCGTGTGGGCGCAGGTGAAGAAGGTGCTGGGGCAGGGAGAATTTTTTGAAATTAAAACGCAAAACGCGGTCGCAGTGGTGCGCGGCACTTCTTTCGGCCTTACCTCCCATGCCGACGGCTCTTCCACCCTCTTCGTCAACGAAGGGACGGTGCGCTTCGCGCCGGTTGATCCAAAAACGGGCGCGGCCGATTTCGTGAAGGCAAAAGATGTGCCGGCGGGAGACAAGGCAATGCTCTCAAATGAAAACGTCTTCACCGAAACACCAATGACTCCGGCCGAGCGAAACAACGAATGGGTCATCTTTAATACCGGCAAAGCCGAAGAGGATGCGACGGACGGCATTGTCCCGACGGTGAAGACGACTGCTGAGACCGAGGCAGCGCCGGTGACTGATGCAGCGACGCCCGCAACCGCTACGACGGTGACAAATGCGGCCGAGGGCGTGAATTCCGGCGAAACGGCCCCGCCGGCACGTCCGGCGAACGCATGCGGCGCATTCTCTGAAACGGGCGGATATGCGGCAGACAGTAGCGGTTCGCTGAAGCTCGCTTCGATAGCCCCCGCATCGGTGAGCCAGAGCGGCGGCGGCGCCATCACGCTCACCGGTACAGGATTCGTCTGTGCAACGACCGTCGCGATCGGCGGCAAGGTATTTGACGGAGAGAGCGGCTTCACCGTCGTGGACAATTCAACAATCATTCTCCCTGCAAGCGAATTGCCCATCGGCGTCTTTAACGTCGTCATGGCGGACGCGCTCGGGAACGCCGCCGGCCTGCCGCGGGCGCTCACCGTCACGCGGTAAGCATGGCGCGCGAGCGACTCATCGGCCTCATCGTCGCGCTTGCGGTAGGGGCGCTCGTCTCGCTCGCTTACTTTTACGGCTCCTTCGACGCGTGGCAGGATAAATTGCTTGACCGCTTTTTCGTCACCCGCGCGCCGCCGAACGACCTCCTCATCCTCGCCATTGATGACGAGAGCATCCATGCCATCGGCAACTGGCCATGGCGGCGGGAAGTTTTTGCACAAACGCTCTCGCGGCTTTCAGGCGCACGAGCCGTCGGCGTTGACGTGGCCTTCGCCGAAGGGTCGCTCTACGGCCCGGCTGATGATGCGGCGCTCCTCGCCGCCTTGAAAACATTTAAAGAGAAGGTCGTTTTGCCGGTGCAGTTTGACGATCGCGGCGGGAAGGTAACGCTTCCCTATTCCCTCTTTGAGGATATTCCTGCCGCTTTTGTAAATGTCCGCCTTGATAGCGACGGTATCGTGCGGACAGTGGCGACCATGCGCGGCGATTACGAATCATTTGCGAAGAAGATCGCGCGGGTCTCTGACGTGCCGGGGGTCTTTCGTATTAATTACGCGGGCCACGCCAAAACGATCCCGACCATTCCCTTTGTTGATGTCTCTCAAGGCAAGATCCTCGCAAGCGTTTTCAAAAATAAGACGGTATTCATCGGCGTGACGGCCAATGATTTGCACGACACCATTGGCACTCCCTTGGGAGTCATGCCCGGCGTAGAGGTCCACGCGAATGCCGTCGCGACGATCCAAAGCGGTGCGTATCTCAAAGATGCGCCGCGCGGAGCGGCGATTCCGCTCATTCTTCTCGCCGTCTTGCTCCCGTATGCGGCGATACGATTCATCAAGAGGTTCTCCCTGCTCATCGGCGCGTTCGCGGTAGTGCTTGCCGTTCTCATTTTCAGCGCGCTCGTTGCGTTTTCAAGCGGGATGATTATTCCCGTCCTTTACCTTCTTTTTGCCGAAATCCTCTCGGGAGGCGTGCTGGTCGCGTTTCAATATTTCACCGAATCAAAGGAAAAGAAATTCATTCGCACAACGTTCTCCTTCTACCTCATGCCGGAGGTCATTGATGAGATACTGAAGGACCCTGAGAAATTGCGGCTTGGCGGCGAGAAGCGCAAGGTTACCATCTTCTTCTCCGACATACGCGGCTTCACCGCCATCTCGGAGAACATGCCAGCGGAGGCGCTCACGAAATTCATCAACGAATACCTGACGGCGATGACCGACATCGTGATGGAGCATAACGGGCTTGTTGACAAATACATCGGCGACGCAGTGATGGCCTTCTGGGGCGCGCCGATTGAGAACAAAGAGCAAGCAAAGGACGCCTGCCGCGCTGTTCTTGCCATGTCGGCAAAATTAAAAGAGCTGAATGCGAAGTGGGCGGCAGAGGGTGTGCCCTCCATCGGCATCGGCGTGGGCCTCAACACGGGCGAGGTCGTCGTCGGCAACATGGGGTCGGAAAAGCGATTCAACTACACCATCATGGGCGATGAGGTGAACTTCGGCTCGCGACTTGAGGGGTTGAATAAAGCATACGGGACGCAGTGCATCGTAAGCGAATCAACGGCTCGTGAACTCTCTGGCGACCCTCTCTTCACGCTTCGCAAGCTCGATCTGGTGACGGTAAAGGGCAAGAAAGAACCGAAGAAGCTCTTTGAACTCATTACTGCACCGGTCACGGACACGCTGAAGAAGCAGCTTGCGCATTTCGCAAGCGGCCGTGTCGCCTACAACGCCGGCGCATGGGACGAGGCAATCTCCCACTTCAAAAAAGCCCTCGCGTTTGGCGCAGACGGCCCGAGCACCGCTTTTATCGAACGTTGTGAAGACCTGAAAGCAAACCCTCCATCAAACTGGAACGGCGTCTACGAATTCAAAACAAAATAATGAATGCTGTTTACGCCGCGCAAATAATGGCGCCTTCTTTGGCCGGGCGAGAAAGCTTGATGGCGATTTCATCGCCCTTCGTGCCGGAAGGTACGTCCTTGTGGTCAAGCTGCATGGAAGAAATCGTCTCTTCAAATTCATCTTCCCCGCGACGCACCTTGATGTGGTCGCCGACTTTCAAATCGTCAGAGAGTTTGACCACGGCCACGCAGATTTTGTCGTACCAATGCGTAACTTTACCAATCTCTTTTTCTTTTTCCATAAAAGCGGTGTTGGCTGATAAAAACCGACCTTGCCAAAAGTATACCAAAAGAATTGGTGCTGACATATTAACCTTTGCGCGCCTGCCTGCCTATGGAGGGAACCTACTTTTCCGCCGAAGGCGGATCCGCCTCTGGCGGAGAACGGAACTGACCGCCTCCGCGTCCTCGTTTGGCCGGACGGAATTTTCGGCGGCGATTATAAAATTGGCACCCTCGGCTGGATTCGAACCAGCAAGTCCTCGTTAGAACCGAGGCAGTTTATCCGTTAGCTTACGAGGGCAAGATAAAGAAGCGCAAAATTGCGCTGAACAATCTTTATCTTCTTTTCCCCGCAAGCGAAAACATAATTGTAGATTACCAGAAACAGATAAGCCCTGCAATGCAGGGCTTCTGCCGAGGGTGCGCCGGTCGTTCGCCATCTCATCCAAGCCGGACAGCAA
>CAYHGO010000056.1:0-3806 GCA_964356215.1 uncultured Candidatus Saccharibacteria bacterium
CGCGGGAGGCGCTTGCAAGTGCGATTGCCGCACGCGACCTCGCCTATCTCACTACGGTCGGCGGGCTCGGCAATAAAAGCGCTGAAAAAAAAATGGGGGCGTTGTCGGAGAAAGTCGGAGATGCCGCGCACGACGACGCCGACGGCGAGGTCTTTGATACGCTCGTTGCGCTCGGCTACACCGAGCGCGAGGCGCGCAAGGCGCTCCAAGACATTCCAGAAAATGCGAAAGGCAAGGAAACGCGGCTCAAAGCCGCGCTTTCGGGCAGTCGCGCGTAGAGTTCCTTATGTACGCGTTCGTCAATGCTCTTGTTCGCATTCTGAAAAGAATCGTGCCGGAAGCGGCAGTGCGGCCGCTTCGGCCCTTCTATCACCGCATGCTCGCGTATGTTATGGCGTTCTCCTACGGCTTCCCCGCAAGAGAACTTATAGTCATCGGCGTCACAGGGACGAAGGGGAAGTCCACGACTGCGGAGATGGTCTTTGCGATCTTACGCAAAGCGGGATACCGGACTGCGCTCCTTTCCACCATCCGATTCGCGATCGGAGACGATTCCAAACCAAACCTCTTCAAGATGACGCTCCAGGGACGCGGCTTCGCGCAGGCCTTCATGCGCAAGGCGCTTGCCGCGGGATGCACGCACCTTATCATTGAAATAACTTCGGAAAGCGTCCCGCAATTTCGGCACTGGTTCTTGGACCTCAACGGGCTCATTGTGACAAACATTCAACGCGAACACCTGGAGCGGCACGGTTCGTTCGGGAATTACGTCGCGGCGAAGCGCTCCATCGTTGACGTCCTCGTCCGCTCCCCAAAACATCTCCGAATACTGGCGACCAATACGGACATTCCCGAAAGCCATGTCTTCCTTTCCGCACCTGTGCCGCACGCGATAGGATTCGGCGCGCACGAACTCAAGAATCTTTCCGGGGACGAACGTAGTATTAGTTTTGATTACAATGGCGTGCGATTCTCGCTTCCAATTCCCGGCGTCTTCAACGCGATGAATGCGCTTGCCGCCGTGAAGCTTACGGAGACGCTCGGTGTCCCTCTCGGGACGGCGGCGGCAGCGCTCGCGGCGCTCCCGATAGTGCGCGGCCGCGTGGAACACATTGACGCCGGTCAGGACTTCTTCGCCATCGTGGACTATGCGCACACGCCGGACTCGCTCGCCGCCCTTTGTAGTACGTTCCCGAACCGGCGAAAGATCTGCGTGCTCGGGAATACCGGCGGCGGTCGCGACACATGGAAACGTCCCGAAATGGGACGGATCGCCGACGAAGCGTGCGATATGGTCATCCTCACGAACGAAGACCCCTATGACGAAGACCCACGTGCCATCGTGAGGGACATGGTGCGCGGGATGCGGCGCAAGCCCGAGATCATCATGGATCGGCGCGAGGCGATACGCGCCGCGCTCTCCGCGGCGCGCCCGGGCGACGTTGTGTTCGTTTCCGGCAAAGGCACCGACCCGTTCATTATGGGCCCAAAGGGAACTAAAGAGCCCTGGAGCGACGCCGCGGTCGTCCGCGAAGAATTGGAGAAGCTAGACTTTAAGCTCTAGGCATTAATAGTGCCTCCGTCTAGCGTCTAGCGCCTAGCGCCTGTATTATCTTCGTATGGGCGATATGCATGACGCGTGGTTCTTCATAGGCATCTTTGTCTTCATTTTCATTATTTGGATAGCGACCGGCGGCCCAACGCGCCCGCTCGCCTTCTCCGGCCCGCAGCTCGCACAGCCGGAAGAACTGGGCGGCGGCACGTACCTCTCGCTGCCGCGGGCGCCCTTCGGCATCGGCGGCGGGAATGTTTCTCTCCCGGGTTCGTCAGGGAGCGGAAGCAGCTTATATGGGAGTTCGGGAAGTACGGAGAACGCGGACGTTCCACTCCCTTTTCTGCCCGGCAACACCGCCTTCGGAACGCTCTCGCCCTATCGCGGCCTCGTCAAGATGGGTCGCTTCGTTTCCGGCGCCGGTTCTGCGGACTCAAAGAACGAGTACTTGGAGATCTCCGTCTCTCAGAATGCCGGCGTGCCGATCGCGCTGTCCGGATGGAGGCTCATAAGTGAGGCGAGCGGAAGGTCCGTTGTTATACCGAAAGGGACCGAGGTGCCTATAAGCGGCGTCATCAACGAAGCGGAGAATATCGTGCTTTCTCCTGGCATGCGAGCGATCGTTATCTCCGGACAATCGCCTATCGGCGCGTCCTTCCGTGAGAACACATGCATCGGTTATTTCAGCACTTTCCAGACATTCTCCCCAGCTCTGCCCCAAAACTGTCCCGATCCTTCCGACGAACTCTCCAGGTACTACGGTGCAGGATACATCCGAGACCCGGGATGTATTGATGCCGTAAACCGAATCTCGCGCTGTCAGGTCATGCTTACTCCACCTCCGAATACCTCCGGCTCCTGCCAGGGCTTCATGGTGAAATACCTGCATTACAACGGCTGTGTGGACGCGCATAGGAATGATGCCAATTTCGCGGGCGATACGTGGCGCATCTACCTCGGCCGCACATCCTCACTGTGGCGCACTAGTCACGAGGTCGTGAAACTCCTGGACGCGAACGGCAAGACGGTGGATGCATTCGGCTACTAAATGCAGGTTGTAGGTGTAAGGTGTAAGTGGTAAGAATACCAATACGCGCCCCTAGCTCAATTGGTAGAGCAATTCCCTTTTAAGGAAGAGGTTCTGGGTCCGACTCCCAGGGGGCGCACAAATATATGAATCTCGATTGGCACACGATGCTCGGGACTGGCGCAAGTATATTACTGCTTGCGCTCATCGTTCCATATATCAGAAGCATCGTCACGAGTACGACGCGGCCAAGCGCCGTATCGTGGTTCGGTTGGGCACTTCTTTTCGCTATCGCAACCGCCGCACAAGCGTCAAAGGGAATTGATTGGTCGCTCGCTATCCCGCTCATCTCAACGCTCAGCACGACCATCATCGCCTTTACTGCCCTCTTTATGGGTCGCGCGGTATGGACGAAGACTGATGGTATCTGTATCGCGCTTGGTACGCTGGCGATTGTGCTCTGGGCAATCACTAAAGAACCCCTGACCGCGCTTATTTTGAGTGTGCTTGCCGACTTCTTCGTCACTGCACCGACCATCATCAAAACCTATCAAGATCCAACCTCCGAGCCCGCAACGCTCTGGGTCTTGTATGTGATTGCCATCACCATGGAGCTCGTCGCAACCCAGGAATACACGGTCTATAACCTGCTCTTCCCCGTCTATACCGTCATCGGTTCTGCGGCCATAGCTGTTCTCTCGCTCCGCGGAGTTCCTAAGCGGACTACATAGACAGCGCGAATTTCTCAAGAGAGAGCGGAAGAACGAGGCCGTTGCGGCGGGAGGATTGGAGTAGCTCTATAAGCTGCAAGGATAATCGGCGCGATTCGTTCGGATTCCATTTTGCGTTGTGCATACCTGGTTTGCTCATCAAATCGCGCGCTTTCCAGTGCAGGAGGCCGTGGAGTTTCTCGGGAGGGTCGCCTGCTATAAGGGCGCGGTTAACTTCCAGCCAGAGTTTCTCCCGCTGACGCATCGCGAGCGCGTTCACGAGCGCGTTATTGAAGCCGCGCGCTTCGCGCGCGGGCTTGTCGTATTTATATTCTGCTTTCGCTTTTGTAGCGATTTTCTTTGCTTTCGCCGCCGAGAGTTTTGGCGCAAGAATGAGTATTGCATTGTCGGAAGCGGCCAAATTATCCAAATGTTCTTCAAGTACGCTCGCGGCGGTTATTGTCTCTTCCTCTCCCTCTTCGTCCTCCGCGCGCGCGGCGGGAAAGGGGGCGTCAAA
>CAYHGO010000057.1:0-3616 GCA_964356215.1 uncultured Candidatus Saccharibacteria bacterium
TAAATTTCGGAGCCGGGGAAGACGAAGCCCCTGCGTTTGCAGAGCGAGACGATTTTTTCCATCAAATTCGGGTCAGCCATAAGAATTGGATTATTGCACAGTTGCTTTCTCGCTGGTATACCCAGGGTCCAATTTCGTCTCGGTAGTTGACGGGTCTGCAGACGCCTTTATCTGCACTCCGGCGAAACGGTCATATCCCGAGAACGAGGCCGGACCGATAAGCTGCGGCGCCGTCCCCTTCTGCGAGACGGAGGGAGTGAGGGAAATCTGAAAGGCGCCTTGCGCGGAGGCGCCTTGCGCAAGGTCGCCGATATTCCACGAGACCGTGCGCGAGGTCTCATCATAGATAAAGGCGCCCTGTCCGGATGTGCGGCCGGCGTAGGAAACATAGCTCGGCAGAAGCGCGCTCGCCGTGCCGCCGGCAACGGCGCTCCCGGTATTTTTCACATTCCAGACGATGGCGTAGGTCGTCGCTTGGTCTGCCTGCGGCGGAATGGGGCCGCTGTTGCCGAATGGTCCTGATGAATGGGATGCCGAGGAAGTGAGCAGAACGGCGGTCGCAACCTTCACGGTCTTGGTCGCGGAGATTCGCACTTCTTCCGGCACGCTTGTCTGTCCCACGCGCGTGCCGGATACGGAAATGGAAAAAGTTACGGTCGGCGCGGGAGCGAGCGCCGCCGCCGGAAGGACCGCAAAAGTGAAGGAGCCGAGGCCGGAGGCGCCGGGTGCGAGTGTCGCAAGCGCAGGATCGGTATCCCGGCTGAATACGACTGTGCGGTCAGCGGAACGATAAAAGCCGTTCACCGTCTGGATGCTGTTGTAGTCCAGCGCCGAACCCGAGAGCGTGATCGCAACCGCCGCATTAGCAACACTCGTCGGGAGCGTGTTGCGGTATGAGACCATTGCGCTGTGATGGCTTCCGGGAGCAACAATACTTAGAGAAGGATCGCCGTCTAGCGCCAGGGTCGTATAGAGGAAGGGCGCCGTGATTGTTACGATTGCCTCCTGTTCCATATAGGGGACGGCGATTGTTTGAGTATTCGCCGCGCTCCCCGTGCCGACCGTGAAGCGGAAGACGCGCTGTTCGGTATCTTGTCCCACGAGTATTCCCGAAAGTGTCAATTCCTTGCTTGCGCCAGGCGCGAGCGTTCCGAGAAAAAAATCGGAATTCGTGAGCGGAAGTGACGAGGAAGTAACGGTAAAACCGAACGGGAGAGCGCTCGCGAGAACGACATTGTCAAGCGGCACGGCCGCATTGGAACGAACGGTGAGCATGAATGTAAGCGATTGGCCGGATACGGTCTCGGAGAATGTTTCCACGGAAAGGGAGAGCGGGGTGGAAGAGACGGCGAGCGTATACGACGTCTTCTTGATGAAGGTGGCGTTAGAGCCGGCCGTGCCGTACGAAAGAGAAACCGGCAAAACGAGGGTCTGGCCCGCTCCGCCGAACATGACCGCCCGCAGAGACAAAGTTACCGTCTCGCCGCTTTTAAGCGCGCCGAGTCGTTCGGTATGGCGCGGGTACGCCTCAAGCATATCCGCCGCGCTTCTGGTCCCCTCCGGAAATTCCATCTCCACGGTCACATCCTCCAGGGTAGCCGGATTTCTATTCGTTATGGAAAGCGAGAGCGGGACGGTGTCGCCGCCGGCGATTGTCGTCGGGCCCTGGATATTGACGGAAATTTTATCTACCGAGACTGAATTGCCGCCGAAATAAAAAAAGTAAGCAACTGCGGCGAGTGAAATGAGGAAAAAGGAAAAAGCGATGATGAAAAATATGCCTGCGAAATGCGCGTGCCGTCCTTTCCTGCCCGGCGCGCGCCGCAGTGAGTCCTCTACCCACACATGCGGCAGTGACGCTTCTCCCGGTGCGCCGAGCGGCGCCCGCGGACTCTCGCGAGCGGCACTTGGCTCATAGAGACGCTCTCGGGCGCGCTCCAACGAGCCGGTCGTATCTTCAGAAGGCGGCATCAATTCAGTATACCTTAGAGACCGGATGCTTCTATACCGCGATTGATGCGCGCGACGTATTCTGCACGATTTTTTGCAACCTCGGCGAGGAGGGGCGCGGAGAAAATTGGAACCTCGCCCGGCAGGGCGCCGGCATCCAGCCCGAGCGCGGCAAGCAGGCGCAGAGCGGCGAGCACTTCTACCGCTTCATGCGTTTCTTCGGGAAGTTCTGCGAATGCTTCAAGAGACCCTCGCACGATCATAAAAAGTACGGGGTTCTGCGCCTCGCCGGCGACCAATCGCAGAAGAAGTCCCAGAAGCCGCGCCGCGCGCTCGCGCGGCGCGGCTCGTACAAGCCGCTTGAACCAATTCTCCTCCAAGACCGCTCCCGAGAGTCGCCATCCTTCTCTTCCATGCATGAGCACCACTTCGCTTTCGGCAAACGTTGCGAGCGCGGCGGCAAGTTTGGCGTCGGGCTTGCGCACCCCCTGCGCGCGGACGCGCAGGAGGCCGAGCGCAGGCGTTACGAGCGTGATGAACGCATTCGCTTCTCCCAAAGGAGAGCGCGAGAGCACAATACCGCGCGTTTCGTATTTATGTCGCATCGCGGATGAGGTTGAAGCGTACAGCACCTGTTGTAAGTACGACCGAATACTTCCCTTCCGAGTTGATCTTGGTGCGCACTAGATCATGCGGCGACAGCCCTTCATTCTTGCGCGCGTCAGCGACCGCGCGCGCCATCTCGCGTTCGTCGCCCTCAGCGAGCAACTTGGGCGTTAGCGTAGTATCCAATTTCATTTCTTCGGCTTTCAGTGCCGAATTCGTACGAATTTCTTTCACGTTTATTTCTTCGCATAAAATCTCCGCAAACGCCTCTTCCAACTTCCAACTTCCAACTTCCAACTTCCGAAGCGGCTGGCGCACCTTGATGCCGGCTTTTTGCCGCAGCTGCAGCGCCTCCGAGGCGAGCGCGCGCACTTGTTGCATTTCAGAAATCAGTTTTCCATCAGGGTCACCGAAAAGCCGCCACTGTTTTTTGGTTTCGGGCCAGTCAGCGAGATGCACGCTCTCTCCGCCCTTGTCCTTCACCTTCGTATACACCTCCTCCGCAAGAAAGGGAGCGAAAGGCGCGAGCAGGAGCGCGCTCGTGCACAAAGTCTCGCGCAAGGTAGCAAGCGCCGCTGTGTCGCCCTCGCGCACGCGCTCGCGGATGCGCCGCACGTACCACTGCGACAGGTCTTCAAAGAGGCCGCCAAGCGCCCGCGTGGCATCAAAGGGCCGGTAGCTGTCCAGCGCAATCGTCACCTGTCGTGTGGCCTGCCTAGTGCGTGTCTGCATCCAGCGGTCCATCACGGTCAGCTCGCCTCCCGCCCGTGGAATGTCCTTGAACAGCTCATAAAACTTCGCGCTGTTTGCGAGCCACGAGAGGGCCCGCGCCGCCTCCTTCACCGTCTTTTCGTCGTAATTTTTAGAGTCGCCCGCTTGCGTTACGCTATACATCCAAAAGCGGAGCGTATCCGCGCCCCACTTCTCAATCTCCACCCACGGATCCACGACATTTCCTTTTGACTTGCTCATCTTTTGCCCTTTGGCGTCCAGTAGATGTCCGAGGGAGATGCAATTCTTGAAGGCGGCGGCGCGCCCGGCGAGCGTCCCGACCGCGAGC
>CAYHGO010000058.1:0-3592 GCA_964356215.1 uncultured Candidatus Saccharibacteria bacterium
GTCTCGGAAGCCGTCCTTGAAGTATATAACTTCTATTACCCGTTCCTCGTCTATTAATTATCAGCGGAAACCTTACCACGCAAAGTGCGCGAAAGCCTTGTTCGCTTCGGCCATGCGGTGCATTTCTTCTTTCTTCTTGATTGCGTTGCCTTCGTTTTTGGCGGCGAGGAGGAGTTCGGCGGCGAGTTTCTCGGCCATCGGCTTTCCCTTTTTGGCGCGGGCGGCGCCGATGAGCCAGCGGAAGGAGAGTGCGAGGCGGCGGGCCTGCGGGACCTCGCGCGGCACCTGGTAGTTGGCGCCGCCCACGCGCCGGGAGCGCACCTCCATCAAAGGAGAAACGTTTCGTAGCGCCGTCTCAAACGTCTCCAACGGATTCGCGCCCTCCTTCTCTATCTTCGCGAGCGCATCATAGACGACGGCGCGGGCGATATCCTTCTTGCCGCTCCACATGACGGCATTGATGAAGCGCGTCAGCGTCTCCGAACCGTATTTCAAATCCGGTCGCCATGTCCGCTTCTTCTTTAATGGTCTACGCATGTTGTAAGTTGGGAGTTGGGAGCTTGTTATTTAGGTTGCTTTGCCCCGTAGCGGGAGCGCGAGGTTCGGCGCTTCTCCAGCCCGCCGGTATCCAGCTTGCCGCGCACAATGGTATATTGCACGCCGATATCCTTTACGCGGCCGCCGCGCAGCATCACCACTGAGTGTTCCTGCAGGTTGTGGCCTTCGCCCGGGATATAGGCGGTTACTTCCATGCCGTTGGTAAGGCGAACGCGAGCAATCTTGCGGATAGCGGAGTTCGGTTTGCGCGGGGTCTTCGTGGTCACTTTCGTGCACACCCCTCGTTTGAAGGGAGACGAATAAAAAGTCGGGCGGTTCTTAAGCGTATTAAAACCGCGCGCGAATGCGAGCACGCTCGTCTTAGACGATTTATTCTTGCGTCCTTTTTTTGAAAGCTGGTTTATCGTTGCCATTTATCTATTTAATTAAATGCCCGCAAACGCGGGATAAAGGCACTATATATAAATACACGAGAGAATGCAACTAGTTACCGTCAATGAGCTCGCGATACGGGTCGGTGGTGTAGGACTGGACTGGAGATGCCTTTGGAGAAACGGGAGGAGAGCTGGCGGAGTAGGAGGGGTAAGGGGTAAGGGGAACAGGAATTGGCGGCTCGGTCCCGGGCAAACTTACACCTTGCACCTTATCACTTACATCTAGATGAGGTTCTTCGTGGTCCTCCAGCAGTTTATTGCTCTCCATCGGCTCCTGTTTTTTTGTAACCACAGACAACACTTCCCGCAGTGCCGGATTGGCGGAAGGCCCCCCTTCGCGCGAGGTTACGGTGGGGCGAGGCAGCACGAACTTCGGCGGCAGCGGAGCGATTCTGCTGGAACTGGGCGGAGGAGCTTTAGGAGTTGGAGGGACAGGAGGGGGCAATTTATTTTCCAAATGGAAGTGGCTTGTTGGTTGCGCCGGGGCCGGTACGACAGGCTTGGAACGAGATGGCGGGGGCGCTACGGGTCTCACTGGCTGCTGTGTGGTCTTTGCTCCGACCATCATCTCATCCCGTAGCGGTATGAATATCTGCGTATTTACGTCCTGCACTATCCCGCTTACAGTCTGCTGATTAAGGTTCGCTTCTAGTGCAAGTGTTTGAGTGAACTCGCCAGGACTTTTAAGGCCAAGCAAAAGTAGAATAATTTCACGCTCAACGATCGCCCCCTGGTCGATATGCAGTTGATTCTTTTGCATCAAATTTTTTGCAACGGCTTCAACCTTTCCGCTTGCGAAAACTGCACGTATCGGTGGCGGTACTTCCGTAAGAAGCTGTTTAATATCGTCTGCAAGTGTAGGATCAAAAGGTGTGTCCATATAATCAGCAGTTATGGATTAGCCGCGGCTGGAGGCGGTGTTGTGGCTGGCGCTGGACCCGTTGTCGAAGCCGATGCTTTTTTGATTTGGTCCATCAAGGCGTCTATCGTCCGGGCTTCTGACGATTTACCGGCGTTCCGAATGATGTTTTCCGCAGCTTTCCTATTCCTAAACAGAATCTTCCCGGGACCCCATTGAATATTCTTGGCATACGCCTCCTGGGCTTCCTTGGCCGAACCTGTCCTTGCTAAAATGTCCCCCCTTATCTTTGCTTCTTCCTCCGTTCTTTTTGCCAGATCTGCTTTGGCTCTCGCTAATTTGTCATCTGCCGCTGAAACTCCGGCCTCGCTTACCGCAAGATTTTGTTGCGCGGCCTTCAGGGCATCTCTAGTTTGTGTATCATTAAAGATGCCCTTCTGCCTATTCTCGCTATCTTTTGCCGTGAGTCGCGCGACTTCAGCTTTTTGCCTATCGCGTTCGCGAGTAGCCGCTTCACTATCTTCCTTTGCAGTATCCTTCGCGCTCCCCGCTTCCTTTTTCTTCGTTTCCGCTGCGGCGATGGCATCTTTTTCTTTCTGAGTCTGTTCTTTCCCGGTGAGAGAAGCCGCATATTTCTCGCGCCCTTCAATCGCTTTCTTCTCGCGTTCTGCATATCCGCCTTCTTGGGCTTTCCCCATATCAATTTGAGAACCGAATGGAATTTTCTTGAAAACACCCGAACCGCGTACATCAAAACTTGCTTTCGCTCCACGATCTAGCACGCCGGCGAGAGACCGCCCGACAATTGGCACCCGACCAAACTTGCTATCGCGAAGTTTGCGTGAGAGATATTGTGAACCAAATCCGGCCGTGGTGCGCAAGCTCGCCGCGGTAAGGCCGAAGCTAAGTTTACCTGCAAGTTTCGTCGCCCCCTCGCCACCGAAGGCGGAGAGACGCTTAGAGGCGATGACGACCACGAGGAGGAGCCCCATCGCGACAAGGAAGGAGAGCATCATGCTCGCGAAGCTGCCCAGGTTACTGCCGCCTAATAAGCTACTGCTCTGGAGAAATCCAGTCCAATCCTTATCCGCGCCGAAGCCGGTCAGGAACTGCGCGTCGGTGATAATGGTGAGCGCGACGTAGAACAGGAGCAAGAGGACGGGCGCGGTGATGGTTTGTTCAAATAGCTTGCTCCAGTACTGACTGGAGAGAGCGGAGAGCTTCGGCACCGCCCAGCCCGCGAAGCCGATGGGCGCCACTATAATGAGGAAGAGGAGGATGACGAATCGCGCGATGAGGATGAATGCGAGCGAAAAGAGCACAAAGGCTGTGATGAGGAAGAGCAGGATGCCCATGAAGCCGATGAACCACGGGGCGCCGCCCTCGAATACTTCGGTATTGCTGCGCGCGATGCCGTAAATATTAGTGAGCCCTAACTGGGACATGATTTTGTTAGAGATGCCCTCCCTCTCTACCTTGCCTAAAAAGTCCGGGTCAGCGTAATACGTTGCCTCCGGCAGACTGCCGCCTTTTATCTGCGTATAAAATTGCGTCGCGAAGAGATTGCCGGTGTCAATGATGGCCTCGGAGATGAAGAGCGAAAAGTTGAGGAAGACGGCGGCCACGAGGAGCATCGGGAGCATCTTCTTTCCCCATCCGTACTGAGTCCTGTTGAGAATTGTCAAGATGCCAGCGGCGATGAACCCCAAAATGAGGAAATTATTGCCCATATACTAAGACC
>CAYHGO010000059.1:0-3547 GCA_964356215.1 uncultured Candidatus Saccharibacteria bacterium
CGTGGGCATCGCGACTTTTTACGAAGAGCCATCGTGCACTGACAGCAAGCAGAATCAGGGCGAACAGGAAGTGGACTGCGGAGGGCCGTGTGCGTACCTCTGCACGGAGCAGATGCAGCCGCCCACTGTCTTATTCACCAAAGCGCTTCCGAACGGCGCGGGACGCACGGACGTCATCGCTTCGGTGGAGAATAAAAATACTGCCGCGGCGGCGAAGAATGTTCCGTATCGTATCACCTTATACGGCCCCGATCGAGCGTTTATACAGGAAGTGTCCGGTACTGTTGATTTGCCTCCCGCCGCGAGCGTACCGATCTATGTTCCCAATATCACGTCGGGGAAGCAGACCGTGGCGAGCGCGTTCCTCACCATCGCGCCCTCGGCGCCGCAGTGGTTTGCCCCGCTCGCCGCTTCGCGCATCGTGCCGCTTGTGTCCATCACAGCGCTTCGCGGTACGACAGAGATGCCCCGCATTGAAGCGGTTCTCGAGAACCAAAGCACCGCCACGCTCTACAATGTGCGAACGATAATCATTGTGCACGACGAAAGAGGAGAGGTCATCGCCGCGTCGCAGACCATAGTGCCCGTACTTCCCGCACAAGGGCAGGCAACTGCGACATTTACCTGGAATAATGCGTTTTCTGACATACCCACCGCAATAGAGGTCGTGCCGGTCGTCCCTCTGCCGTGAATTTTCTCACTAAGATTCCGGTGAATTTTTTCGCCCGGTTCGGTGATTGGACGCTATTTCTTCCGGCGCTCGCACTCGCTTTAGTCGGCATCCTCACGATGAGCACATTCGGGCAAGATGTTTCGCTCGCACCGCGGCAACTGGTATGGCTTATGATCGCGGCCGGCGTCTATGGTGTGCTTTCCACGCTTGACGTGCGATTCATTCGCCGGACCTCGGTTGTTGTGGCGCTCTACGCGCTCACCTTTGTTTTGCTCGCCCTCCTCTTGCTCGTAGCGGAGCCGGTGATGGGCGCGCGCGCGTGGTTCTCGTTCGGTCCCATTTCGTTTCAGCCGGCGGATCTCGCGAAACTGGTCCTTATCGCACTTCTCGCGAAGTATCTTTCGCGGCGGCATATTGCGATCGGCGATGTCCGCCACATCCTTGTTTCAGGCGCCTACGCCTTTACCTACCTTCTGCTCATCCTTGTAGAACCGGATATGGGGAATGCCATCATTTTCGGTACGTTATGGCTCGGTATGATGCTCGTGTCAGGCATTTCTAAAAGGCATCTCGCGATCATCGGTCTCATCGGTCTCGTAACAGCGTCAGTGTTTTGGTTTGAAGGATTGAAGCCCTACCAGCGCGCACGCATTATCTCGTTCGTGAATCCGGCGAGCGACATGCGCGGTTCGGGCTACAGCGCCTATCAGGCAAAGATCGCGGTCGGTTCAGGCGAACTGTTCGGGAAGGGCATCGGCTACGGCACGCAGAGTAAGCTGCGCTTCCTGCCCGAGTATCAGACCGATTTCATCTTCGCCGCATTCGCCGAAGAATGGGGATTTGCCGGCGTCATGCTCTTGTTCGCAGTATATGCGCTTCTCTTTGTTCGGCTCGGAGAGATAGCGCGCGCGGCCGCGACCAATGTGGACGCTTTCTTCACACTTGGCGTCCTCATTCTCTTTTCCGCGCACCTCGCACTGCATGTCAGCATTAATCTTGGGCTTTTGCCGGTCACCGGAACGACCATTCCCTTTATGAGTTCGGGCGGGTCGCATCTTGTGCTGGAGTTCGCCCTGCTCGGCATCGTGACCTCGCTCGCGCGCCACGGGCGCGGTGCCACCCGCGACCTTTCCGCGAACGAATACCTGGGCGGCTAGCCTATTGTGGACATCGGAGGTCCACAGAATTCGGCAAGGTAAAATATCAAGATATGCGGAGGGAAGACTTTGATGTTGATTCATATGTGCATGTCGTACAAAGAGGCACGCGCGGATTGCCAATCGTACGAGATGAAAATGACCGGTTCCGTTTCCTACTCATGCTTGCGCATTTCAATGATCAATTTGCTTCTCTAAACTGGTATCGAGACTTACAAGATGAAAAACTTGAACGTTCTCTAGTACGTCCTCAATCGTGGCCTAAACAAGAACGATTTGTGAATATTACTGCGTTTGCTCTCGTTGGGAATCATTTTCACCTGCTCTTACAAGAATTAATGGAAGGAGGAATTGGGCGATTTATGCAACGTCTCGGCATAGGAATGACGAAGCGATTCAATGAGCGCTATAAGGAACGAGGTTCACTTTTCCAAGGTGGCTATCGCAGTAAAACTATATCGGATGATGATTATTTTCGATACGTGAGCGTTTATGTACAGGTCAAAAATGCTTTTGATATGCATCCAAAGGGGTATCATTGGGCGTCTAGTCATTTCGACGAAGCATACAAATGGGCAAGTCTGTACCCTTACGCGAGTTTAGGGGATTACACTGGTAAGTTCGATCGACCCATTGTAGAAAAAGAATTTCTTTCTTCTATCTATTCTACTGTCGAATATCGCGAATTCGCGAAAGATGTCATTTTAGGTCGTCATCCTCTGGACGATGAAGTAGAAGAGCATCAAAACAGCTTCTTCGAATAGTCTTGTGGACCTCCGATGTCCACATGATCTGCCTGTATGAGGCGGCCGCGGCGCCTCACGCGACCTCGACGCGAACGAATATCTGGACGGCTAGCACCACAACAGAGTGTCTACACAAAAGCATTTGCGGTTTTTTTGGTCTGCTATACTTACGGTATGCTTAAAAGTAGATTTTTTTGGATTTTTCTAGGGGTTATTGTCGCTTTTTTGCCACTACTCATAATGTTCGGCTCGCTTTGGTTAAATGGCGACTCATGTAGTGGTGCGAATGTGAATTTCTGCACGGGCCAGATACTTTATACGCTAATCAGCCTGCCCGTAGGACTACTTATAATATCGTTGGTATTTATAAACAAACGACGTTATGGGGTTCCCGAGGGGCCTATCCCCGACCGAGATGCATTTATGAAAAGCGCGAAACGTTATTTTTGGTCCGGCGTCGCGCTCGAACTAGTGGCTGTATTTTTGCGCTTTGCAGGGGGAGGCGCATTCTTTCAGTCGGCTTACGTTGCCATAGATACCATAGCAATCGTGCTTATTCTTACCGGAGGAGTGCGCTACTACTTCGGCAAAAAACAATTGCATTAGGACGGCCAAAGCCAGAACGAATATCTGGATGGCTAAGCCAAGTACAGGGCAATAGTTTTCAGCGCCATCTGCTCAAGCGAGAATTCACTCATATCTTTAGCGTCTAATATCTCACTCACACCTCCGATACGATTGGCTTCAATTGGAATGCTTGCTGCCTTAGCCTCAAGGAGAACATAAGGCAGACCTTCTTTAAGAGAAGGGAGAGCGAACACATCAAAACCCAGCAGCGCTTCATTTGCGGGAATAAAGCCGAAGAGCTTCACGCGGTTCCCGAGACCGTATTTTTTTATTTTCTCCTCTAATTTTGGTCGTTCCTCGCCTTCGCCAACAATAGCGACATACATATCGTGGTCAATGCGCGC
>CAYHGO010000060.1:0-3510 GCA_964356215.1 uncultured Candidatus Saccharibacteria bacterium
ATCGCTCGGGCGGCACCGCGGCGAGAATATCCAGGATGTCATTGCCGTGCGGGTCAATGAAGCAACAGCCCTCGCCATTTTTAATATCCTGCATAATCATCGACTTCAATAACCACGTCTTACCCGTACCGGTCTGACCGACGACGTAGAGATGGCGCAGGCGGTCTTCGGGACTTAAGTAAATAGATGTTTCTTGGCCGCGATACGAATTCACGCCGAGAAGTGCTCCCGTTTGTGGGAGCGAGAGCGGCGCGGGTGCGTGCGTGAAGCGCGCTTGCTTCAAGTGTGGAGAAGATTCAATACCCGACGGCGGGAAGTGGTAGATGGTCGTAAGCTCGCGAAGCGAGAGCGGGAGCGCCGAGGAGTCAGGGAGGCGGAAGGAGAATGCGTCAAAGGTGCGCACAATCTGTCTATTGTCAGCCTGCACAAATTTGAGCCGATTCCCTTGTGTGTTTCCGAACTGATTAAATGCGGACTCGAGCTCGCCAAGCACCTGACCCGCCTTGCGTTCATCGCTAGAAGAAACGATAAGCCGTATCGTCGCGCCGACAATGGGCGCAGCAATCTTTTTTTCCACCTGCTCAATATATGCTTTGTTGGCTTCAGCCTGGCGGGTCTCGGCCTCCTTCGCTTTTTGTACATCCTTCGGCTTGTTTGAAAATAACGTTTTACCGATATCTCGCATCACCTCGCCAAATGCGGTCTCGGGCGCCGTAAACGCCGTCGAATATTTCTCGCCCTTCCGCAGTGCTTGGAGAATCTTGCGATAGTGCTTCACGTGCCGTTCACCTCGTGGGGCGATAATGATCTGGAGCGCCGCGCCCTCGCCCTTGTCTATCTTCGCGAAAGCGTTCGTGAGCGCGTTCAGCGGGTCATAATCAAAGTCGGTGTAGTCCTTCAGGGGCAGAGCGGGGTGCTCGGCGAAGTGCGCTACCGAGGCAAGTGTCGTGCCCTGCCTACCGTCAGGCAAGCGCCCGACGAATACGTTGTAGTCAAAGGGTTGCAATACGAGATGCGCATCGGGGAATATCGCGAGCAGTTGTTTCTCAAAAAGGTTGCGCTTACTATTTGGAACCGCCGCATAGAACTGGAGCTCGAGGCTGTCAGCTGGGACAGCAAGCTCTAATGCAAAATAATTGGACTCTCCGGCCTCCGACGTTCCGACTGACAGAAGTCCAGCATAGAACTGTTCCATACCGGAGATGAGCTCTTTTAGCGTTTTACTTTTGGAATCTGATTTCTGACCCCTGGAGTCTGGAAGCGCTATCTCGTAGAGCGTCATGTGGAGCGCCTGGAAGCGCGGCGCATTCTCGTCAATGCCCTGCGCCGTGAGACCTGCCGCAACATAGCGCACCAGGTAGCGATGGAAGTCGTCAGACACATGCGGGTCGTGAAGCTTCTCAAGCACAGCGAGCGCGTTCTTAATCCCTTTCTCCTCCATCGTCTGTTGCAAACTCTTAATCGCACTCTCGCTCCCTCCGAGATTAAGCTCGGCGAGTATCGCATCTGCCTCGTTCTCTTTCGTCGCCTCACTAATCTGATACTCGGGTGCGAGCACCTCTTGCGGCGCGGCGTGGTGTTCGTGAATCGTTTCGGAAATTATTTGCACACGCTCGGCCTGCCTGCCGGCAGGCAGGGCGCTTCCCGCAAGTTCCGCTTCTTTGCGCGCCACTTGTTCGCGCAGGTACGCGAGCTCCTCTTCAGGCGTGGACAACTTCGGTGTTGATTCCATTTCATACAGTATAGAGCATAGATGTGTCTCTAAAGAGTCCGTAGTTGTATATCTGTGAGAAATTAGGTATAGTCCGTCCGGTTGGACATTCGTTTGAACCTTGTCATTTTCCACTCGCAGTCCATCAATCAGGAGGTGTTATGTATCACGTCGGCAATATCAAAGTGAATCTGCCAATCATGGTTGGAGCTGGTGCCTGCAAAACACCGGCAAGTATGCGGCCATATATGCGAAGCGATGCTTCGGTAGGAGCCGTTTCAATGGGCTCCACCACGCCAGAGGCGCGGCCAGTAAACGGAGGCTGTGTCCAATGGCCGGATGATCTGATTAGATTCCTCGATGGCGTAATCGGACTCAATTCGTTCGGCATGCCGAACGATGGTATTGATGCAGTAGCAACACAGCTGCAGCAATCCTATCCAATTCCTGTCATCGGGAACTTCGCCGGCTTTTCTGTTGAAGGTTATGTGCGCTGTGCCAAAGTCTTTGACGCGCACCCTGGCATTGCCGCGCTTGAAGCGAACGTTGGATGTGGCAACACGGGGAAACTGCCTTTCGCGTACGATCGTGTCGCGCTAAGGAGCATTCTGGAGGCGCTCTATGAAGAGCATTTCCAGAAACCGATCTGGGTCAAGCTATCGCCGTACATCACAGTGGAAGAACGCGATGAACTTCAAGAACGGTATCCGCTCCTTGATTTCTCGAACGTGCCTGTAGTAGAACCGACATTCATCAATGATGTTCTGGGACTCATCTGGACATATGGGGTGCGTGCAGTCGTCTTCAGCAACACGCTCGCGAATGTCATTCTTCGCCGTGCGGACGGCAAGCCGGTCACAACGCCTTTTAGCGGGAAGGCTGGACTGTCGGGGCGTATCTTAAGGCCGATCTCTATCAGATTGATACGAAAAGCGGGAGAGTTACTTCCGCCGGGTACGATTGATAGGATCGCTTCAGGCGGAGCTGTGACTGGCGACGACATTGTTGACTACCTTGAAGCCGGAGCAAAAGCAGTGTATTGCACTTCGGGCCCGTTCTGGTCCGGCAACGACCCGCGATTCTTCGCGGACATGTTGTCCGCCAGTGAACGGCTTCAGCAGTACCTTACGGAGCACTCAACGTACTTAAAGGAGGACTGAGCCATGGCAATGAAAAAAGGGGAGCTGGACAGTATCACCATAACGCGACCGGATGATTGGCATCTGCACATTCGAGAGGGAGTGCAGATGGCACGCGTTCTCGTCTATACGGCACGACAGTTTGATCGGGCAATTATTATGCCCAATCTGAAGCCTCCGGTTGCTACGGTGAAGCAGGTGCGGGAATATCACAACGACATTCGTATCGTATTGAACGGCTTAGGTCTGAAGAACTTTCAACCGCTCATGACGCTCTACCTCACGGATTCGACGACTCCCGCCGATATCCGCGAGGCAAAGGCGAGTGGACTCGTATATGGTGTCAAGCTGTACCCGGCGAATGCGACTACCAACTCGGCGGCAGGGGTAACTGACCTTAAGCTTACCTATCCTGCTCTCGAGGAAATGGAAAAAGTTGGTATGCGGCTTCTCGTGCACGGCGAGGTGACTGACCCGACGGTCGATGTCTTCGACCGCGAACGGATCTTCATCGAAAAGGTGCTTGAACCCTTGTTGGTACGTCGTTTCCAAGGACTGCGTATCGTGCTTGAACACGCGACAACGGGAGAAGCGGTGGCGTTCGTGGAAGCAGCGGAAAATAATATCGCCGCTACTATCACGGCACATCACCTACTCGAA
>CAYHGO010000061.1:0-3446 GCA_964356215.1 uncultured Candidatus Saccharibacteria bacterium
CCAACGAGTGGGGGAACCAGATTCGTTCCTACGTCCTCCACCCCTACAAGATGGTAAAGGACCACCGCACGAACCATGAATCCTCCAATCCCGACAAGGTCCTCGCGGGCGACCTGGACGATTTTATGGACGCTGCTATCGGGGGTGGGGTATAATAAGCGGAACGCATGATTTATTTTGATAAGGTGACGAAGCGGTATGACGGAAATGGACCGGCGCTTGAGAATATTACGCTCTCCATCGCTCCGAAAGAATTCGTCTCTATTGTCGGCCACTCGGGCGCGGGGAAAACGACCTTGCTAAAACTTCTTCTTGCCGAGGAAAGGCCCTCCGATGGAGCCGTTTTTTTTGAATCCATCAATGTCAACGACCTGCCGTCCTCTGCGCTCCACCATTACCGCCGCAAGATCGGGGTGGTCTTTCAGGATTTTCGCCTCATCCCGAATAAGACCGCCTACGAGAACATCGCGTTTGCGATGGAAGCCGCAGGCCGTACCGACGACGAAATCGCGAGCGATGTGCCCTACATCCTGGAGTTGGTGAATCTCGCTGATAAGGCGAGCCATTTTCCCGACCAACTCTCGGGCGGCGAAAAGCAGAGAATCGCCATCGGCCGCGCCATCATCAATCAGCCCGATCTCATCGTCGCCGACGAGCCGACCGGCAACCTGGACCCCATCAACACTTACGAGGTGGTTGAAATCCTGAAAAAAATCAATGAACTCGGCACGACCATCATCATCACGACGCACAACAAGGGCGTCGTGGACGCGGTCGGCCGGCGGGTCGTTACCATTGATCGCGGGAAAATAGTGCGCGACGATGCGACAGGCAAGTATGTCCTGTAGGATAGAGGCATGAACTGGATGATTATTAAGCGGGTGCTGGTCGGGGGCGGGAAGAATTTCGCGCGCGGGGGCGCCGTCTCGGTGGCTACCGTACTCATCATGACCGTAACGCTCGCAATCATCGGCTCACTCATCTTTCTTTCCGCGCTCCTCACCTATACGCTCGCCACCTTCAAGGAGAAGGTGGACGTTTCTGTGTACTTCGTCACTACGGCGAGCGAACAGGAAATATTTGCGGTAAAGGACCAGCTGGAAAAGCTTCCACAGGTGGCGAGTATCTCCTATACCTCGGCAGAGGACGCGCTTACCGCCTTTCGGCAGAGGCACGCAAATGACCAGCTGACCCTCCAGGCGCTTGATGAGCTCGGCGAGAATCCGCTGGACGCTTCGCTTGAAGTACAGGCGAAGGACCCGTCGCAGTATGAGAGCATTGTGAATTTCCTGCAGGCCTCGCCGGCGCTGTCGGCCGGCGGCGCTTCCATCATTGACCGCATCAATTACGCCCAGAACAAAGAGGTCATTGACCGCCTCTCGCTCGCGATACGGGCGACACACGATGTCGGCTTCGCAGTCATCGCGCTCTTCGCTCTCGCGTCCATTCTCATCGCCTTTGCGACTATCCGACTTGCCATTTACACCGCTAGGGACGAGATCGCAGTCATGCGGCTCGTGGGCGCCAGTAACGCGTATATCCAAGGGCCTTTCATCGTTACCGGCGTCATCACCGGCATCATCGCCGTAGCTCTCGTCTTGTTCCTTTCGTGGCCCGCCACATGGTACGCGGGGACGAAGACCGTCGGCTGGTTCGGCGGCTTCAACTTGGCGAGCTATTACGCCGAGAACTTCGCCTTCATCTTTTTCACACTGATGCTTTCGGGCATCGCGCTCGGCGCGGCCGCCTCGGTGCTTGCTATCCGCAAATATCTAAAGGTCTGACATGGCACGGGACGGACACAAGTACATATTCGTCTTAGGCGGCGTAATGAGCGGCGTAGGAAAGGGCGTCGTCACGAGCTCCATCGGTCTCCTCCTCCAGCAGAAGGGGTATCCGGTTAATCTGGTGAAGGTGGACCCCTATTTGAATGTGGACGCCGGCACGATGAATCCGACCGAACACGGCGAGGTTTTCGTGCTTAAAAGCGGGCTCGAGACCGATCAGGATGTGGGCAACTACGAACGCTTCCTCAATCGCGACCTGACGAATGAAGATTATATGACGAGCGGCATGGTCTACCAGAGCGTTATTAATCGCGAACGGGCGCTCGGGTATAAAGGAAAATTCGTGGAGGCGATTCCGCACGTGCGCGACGAGATCATGGAACGCATGGAAGCCGCCGCGGAATATAACGGCAGCAAGATTTCAGTCATTGAAATCGGCGGCACCGTCGGCGACTTCCAGAACGCGCTGTTCATAGAAGCGGCCCGCACGCTCCGGATGAAGTATCCGGACAATGTGCTTTTTGTGATTGTTTCGTATCTCCCCGTTCCGGGAACCATCGGTGAGATGAAAACGCGCCCGACCCAGCATGCGGTACGGCAGCTGAACAGCTACGGCGTACAGCCGGATTTCCTCATTGCGCGTTCAACGCACCCGCTCGACGAGAAGCGCAAAGAGAAGCTCGCCATCTGGTGCAATATCCGCAAGGACCATGTGATATCGGCTCCGGACATTAAAAGTATTTACGAAGCCCCGCTCAATTTTGAGAAGGACAAGCTCGGCGACGCGCTCCTTGACGCCTTGCATCTGCCCGAGAAGCGCAGAACCTCGCTTGCCGCATGGAAGAAATTTGCGCTCGCGGCGATGGACACGAAGAGGCCGGAAGTCGCCATCGCTATCGTCGGGAAATATTTTGATACGGGCGACTTCATGCTTTCTGACGCGTACCTTTCGGTCATTGAAGCCATCAAGTTCTCCGCGGCGAAGCTGAATCGCCGGCCGAAAATCTCGTGGGTCAATTCCAAGGACCTTGAGAAGGGCAGGGAAAAAGCGGTTGCCGGACTTGCGAAATATCAGGGCATCATTGTCCCGGGCGGCTTCGGCGAGACCGGCATTGAGGGGAAGCTGAAGGCGATCCGGTGCGCGCGCGAGCGCCGTATCCCGTACCTCGGGCTCTGTTACGGCATGCAGCTGATGGTTATTGAGTACGCGAGGAACGTGCTGGGGCTTACAAACGCGCACACGACCGAGATACAGAAAAACTCAAAGGATCCGGTGGTGGACCTGATGCTGGAGCAGAAGAAGCACCTTTCCGACAACAAGTACGGCGGCACGATGCGGCTCGGCGCCTATCCCTGCTACCTTAAGAAAGGCACGATGGCGCGCGCCGCCTACAAGAAGGAGCTTGTAGAGGAGCGACATCGCCACCGCTACGAGATCAATCCGGCGTATATCAAACAGCTGGAGGAGGGCGGTCTCGTCTTCTCGGGCACTTCACCGGATTCAGTGCTGATGGAGATAGCCGAACTCCCGCGCAAAGTGCATCCCTTCATGCTCGGCACGCAATTTCATCCCGAGTTCCAAGCGCGTCCGCTTATACCGCATCCTTTATTCACCGAATTCCTGCGCGCCGCCATTTCCCGCCGGAAGAAGAAATGAGC
>CAYHGO010000062.1:0-3230 GCA_964356215.1 uncultured Candidatus Saccharibacteria bacterium
GTTGAGACGGCGTGGCATCGGAATTACGGATCCCCTGTAGCGGACACCCATGATCCCAAAACCACGCCCGGCTGTCGAACTCACGATCGTGAACTGTTCAGCAGGCAAACCAGTTCGTTGCGCCATCATCCGGCGAAAGTTTTCACCAGCAGTAGCTTCCGTTACACCGCCCTCGATTACCGCCGGACCCGATGTTACTGGGTCCTTGCCGAGCATTCGGCTAATCAAGTATGCGGCAACCGCCAGCAGTGCGGCAACCGCAAGCAACCACAGTAGCCATGTCGGAATTACTTCCTTCATGATGGGCTTCTCGATGATTGTCGGCTCTGGCGACTTTATGCCGAGGCTGTCTAACGACACAGCCTTAGGCGTGATACCGATCAGATCAAGACCGGACAAATACTCGCCTGGCTTGATGATCACGTACCACCGCCCATTCTTTTCGTAGACGCGGCCGGGTTCTTGCAAGAACTTATTGGTCTCAACAACTTTGCGCCACACATTGGGATTGCCAAGTTTGGCCTCGGCTAAGTCCCAAAGGACGTCTCCGGGCTCAACCATGTACTTCCCACCTTCCTGCGCCAGAGTGACCGAAGTCACTCCAAGGAACAGCACAACTACCACCAAACGTACAAGCGTGCTTTTCATCACCATCTCCTTGTCAACGAGCCTCCACGCCTATCACCCCTCGGGCAATACCAACGCGAATTCCCGCCGAGTACTATACACCCACGAATCTATATGTCAATACCCACGTTGCCCCGTATTAGCTACTGCAAATACTTCGCGCGATTGGCTTGGTGGGCAACGTAGGTTGTTGCGTAGTGCATTAGGTCATCGGAGCCGGTGAGGTAGTAGAGATAATCCGTTTTCGCGGGACTAATGGCCGCTTGAAGACTTTCAATGCCAGGGTTGGCTATCGGCCCCGGCGGGAGACCGGTGTGGAGATAGGTATTGTATGGAGAGTCCACCTTTAGATCAGCAAGAGAGGGCGGATACGTGTTACGGTTGAAGATATAACCGAACACCGCGTCCACCTGGAGCGGCATGCCGAGCTTGAGGCGGTTCCAGAGAATGCCGGCAATCATGCGTCGGTCGGCGACAGCGCGCGCCTCGCGTTCTATCAAGGACGCCATAATGACTATTTCCGAAAGCGAATGCCCGGACGCGATAATATCATCCGTGAGCAATACTGTTTTCGCGTTAAAATTCGCGCGCATCTGCCGCACGATGAACTCGGCATCAGAGGAGGGAGAGAAAAGATAGGTGTCGGGGAAGAGATAGCCCTCATAAGGTTGCGCGACAGAGAGGAACTCAGATTCAGAGATGTTAGGCAGCGCTTGCGTGATGCGCGCCGCCGCGCCGCGCGCCGTCTCGCCTTCGGGGAAAGTGAGGCGTATGGGCGGAATACCATAGGCGCCTGCCGCGAGGCGATATGCGACAGTAAACAGATTTTCTGGCGAATTGAAGAGATAGGCGCCCGCCTGCACGCGAGTACTTCGTCCCGATGCGCGCAATAGCAGTTGGAATGGTACCGGGTGCGCGATGATATGTGCATCCGCCAGTTGTTGTGCGATTTCCGGGACCGAGGCGCCGTGCGGGATGTTAATCATGCTCCCCGCCGGAAAGTCCGCGGGCGACGAAAATAATACTTGGAAACTGCCGACGAAGAGCATCGTAAATGCAAACGCAAATACCCACCGGATATGCTTCTTAAAAAAATCCATGCGCGCTACACCGGCAGATTCGGAGGCGCCTCGCCGGTGGCCGATTGGATGCGCCCGAGGCCCGGCGTCTCCACTGCGCGCGACGGAATGTGGAAGACAGTCGCGAGCTCTTCAATGCTCAAGATCATCGTCTCATTCGCGGATATTCCTCCTTCAAAAAATGGATCGTAAAAAAATCGGCGCCGACGATATGCCTCAATAAGTTTCTGACGATAGAGATTTTTTCTTTTTTCCACTCCGAACTCCCACGGATAATCATCAAACCGTTTCATCCAGGCAGTTGAATTGATGCCATTCCATCCCTCGGTGCTAAAGGGCTTAAAGAGTGCGATGAGATGGGAGATCGAGGGGCTATGGATTTTATCCGGCCTTGCTAGATAAATGCCGCGCACTCCCGTATCAAAAGCGAGTTTTGACGTGTTCCGATCAATAGCGGCCATCTTCTCCGCCTGACCTTTGGTCGGATTGGGGAATCCCGGCCGTTCTTCGCCGGTGACCGGATCAATATACGGATCGCGTGTTTTCCTGCGAATTTCTTCTATGAGTTCTATTCCCTCATCCCTCCAGGTGTACGGCTTGTTTTCTTCATTGCGTTTCGTACTTGTAACGCCGCCGGGTGTTGTACCGTATCGTTCGCCTCTGTGCGCGCGAATAACGAATTGGAGCCAAAGTTGTTCTCCTTTCCCGACGGAACCCATGAACTCAACGAGATTTGCGAGCGGGTCAACTTGTTCCGGCTCTTTCTGAACTTTGTCGAGCCCGTATTCTACATAGGTTTTTATCGGAAGCGGTTCTTTATTCGTTGCTTTGAAATCACATCCCCAGACAAACCATTCTTCGGGTCGGGCGGAAATGAGACGGGTGTAATCGGGCGCTTCCACGATCTGCACGCCCGGATATTGCGCATACAGTTGTGATTCAACAATGCGGCGCAAATTTGCCCGTCCCCATATATAAAAATGCACTTGCCCCTCAAAGGAGACCAATTCAAGGGACCAATAAGGGCGAATGCCGCCCTTAAAGCGCTGGTACCAGGTTGATTCGCCTCCCGTAAGATGCAGAGCCGAAAGGAAGGTCTCCATCGCGAGCGGCGTCTTCGCGAGATTGCGCGGCGGTTTTATTTCAAGCAGAATATATTTTTGATTGGCGATGAACTCCGAACGCTTGAAGACATACCACATGGCCCACGCCCCGCCGACCAGCAGGAACGGTAGCCACAGCGGCGCGAGGAAAAGGGCCATGGAGAGTGCGGAGGAGACCACTGCGGGCATCCATAGAAATGCGTTCGCAAGCAGCAAGAGACCAAAGATGAAAATCGGCCACGGTTCAAATCGGATGCCGAATTTATCGGTGATCTTCTCTCGCACGCCTTTGAGTCCGCTTAAGAACGGTACCATGGGATTCAGTATACCAACAAAAGCCGGCGGCGCCCCCCCGCGCCGCCGCATTTTTGTTTTAAGCGTTTTTTGGGCCCGGTGCCGGCCGGGTTTAAGGCGGGGGAAT
>CAYHGO010000063.1:0-3084 GCA_964356215.1 uncultured Candidatus Saccharibacteria bacterium
AGGTAATAAAGTAAGTAAGTAAGGAATCTACATATGAAAACGCTTGAACGAATACAAAAGATAACGAGCAAGGGGCAGATTACTCTGCCAGTGGCGTGGCGACGCCACACCGGGGCGCACACCATCTCTGTAACGACGAGAGGGAGTCGAATAGAGATAGTTCCGGCACGACTACAGAAAGTTTCGGAGACCACAATTTTTGATGCCGTGAGGGATAATGATGGAAAAGGAATTAAGATTGATAAACTGATACGCGTATTGGAGAAACTAGTAAAAGAAGATGAACGACATCGAAAAATTACTACGCAGGGTCCATCCGCACGATAAGATTATTTTAGTTGAGACTTTGCGTCTCCTCCGGCAAGGCGAAACATTTGAATTGCGTATAGAAAAAGTGTCCGGTAGTGATTTTTATAAAACACGTAAGGGTAATTTCAGATTTGTTTTTCACTACGAAGGCGATGCGATTGTTGTAGACACTGTAAGGCTCAGGAGCGAGAAAACATATCGAGGTTTCTAACTGATAGTTATAGAAATAGGGCAGTGGTCGGAGCCGTAGGTGTCGAGGTATTTACATTACCCACTGTACCTATTGACATAAAGTTTACATTACTATACCATAGTAAACATGACAGAAAACGATAAAAAAATACTGGTGTTCCTGAAAAAGCAGGAAAGTATCACCGCGCCACAGCTCGCGGAGCATCTCCACGTCTCCCGACAGCGAGCCTTCCAGCTCCTTAGTAAGCTGGTGTTCGAAGGGAGGGCAGTTCGCGTTGGGGAACGCAGGGGGAGGCGGTATGCGCTGCCGAATATGCCTTTTGAAATCCGAGATCGTATTGATTTGACGTTGGATAATAAAAAATTGAAAGAGCACGAAGTGCTGATGAATATCCGCGACCGATTTGTGCCGTTGAAACTTGTTTCCGAGAATGTCCGGAGTATTTTTGACTACGCTTTCTCCGAGATGCTCAATAATGCCATAGAACATTCCGAGTCTTCGCGCATAACAGTGTCGGTCATTGCGTCGGGGCGCGTGGCGGACGGGTCGCCGAGCCAGTTTACGTTTATCATCCGCGACTATGGCATCGGGGCATTCCGGAATCTGATGAAGAAGCGTACACTTTCGTCTGAACTGGAGGCTATGCAGGACGTGTTGAAAGGCAAGATTACAACATCCCCCGAAGCGCACTCGGGGCAAGGCATCTTTTTCACCTCAAAGGCGGCTGATCGTTTCTCTCTCCGGAGTTATGGCTGGGAAATGAGGGTAGATAACCTTATTCCTGATATCTTCTTTCTCGCCGACCAGGTGCCGGCTGAAGGGACGGAGGTTCGGTTCGATATTAATTACCATTCCATGCGGCATCTCATTGATGTCTTTCGCGCATTTGAGTCTGAGGACGGCTCACAAGACTTTGATAGGACAGAAATCCATGTTCGTCTCTTCATGCACGGGACGATTCACGTGTCGCGCTCGCAGGCGAGGCGTATTCTTGTCGGACTGGAGAACTTTAAGCGCGTGACGCTCGATTTTGACCGTGTGCCAACGATTGGACAGGCGTTTGCCGATGAGATATTCCGGGTCTTCTGCCTCAAATGTCCGCAGGTTCGTATACAGGCGGTTAACACAAACGAGGTGGTAAAATTTATGATTGACCGCGTAGACGCTACGTCCCGACAGTAATGGAGATGGGACAGTGGTCGGAGCCGTAAATGTCAGGCAAGATTTCGGCTTTTTTGAGGCGCTTCATAAATTCGGAGGCGACAAAGAAGTAGTCCAGACGCCAGCCGACGTTGCGGTCGCGGGCGCGACTCTGCATATCCCAGTAGGAGTAGGCGTCTTTCGTATGCGGGTGGAAATGCCGGAAGGAGTCCACGTAGCCGGCGCTTATTACCTCGTCTATCCACGCGCGCTCTTCAGGCAAAAAGCCCGTGTTCTCCTCATTCTCCTTCGGCCTCGCGAGGTCTATCTCTTCGTGCGCGGTGTTCACGTCGCCGCAGAAGATGACGGGCTTCTGCTTGCGTAATTTTTCAATGAACTTCAAAAAAGCGTCATAAAAACGAAGCTTATAGTCCAGCCGCTCCGGACCCTGTCCCCCGTTGGGGAAGTAGGCGTTCACAAGCCAGAAATCTTCGTATTCGCCGCCGATAAGTCTGCCCTCTTGGTCGAACTCTTTGATGCCCATTCCATAAATTACTTTTGGTGGCTCAATTTTAGAATAGAGTGCGACACCGCTGTATCCCTTGCGCACTTGGCACGAAGAAAAGAAGGCGGAGTATCCGGCAGGGGAAAGGAACTGCTCCGAGAGCTGGTCCGGACTCGCTTTTGTTTCTTGGAGACAAAAAATATCCGGCTTCGCAGTTTTCAAAAACGTCTCCCAATACTCGTCCTTCGCGAGCGACCTTATCCCATTCACATTCCACGACACGATTTTCATATGGGTATTGTATACCAAACCCATTCCAAAACACTGTAGTCATGGAACCGAAGACATTACGCTAAATTTGCACTTTTTCGCAAGGCGTGGTAGGGTAGCGGCACATGCTTACCACGAAGAAAAAGGCGGCGGTAATAAAAAGCACTGCCCGGCACGACGCGGACACCGGCTCGCCGGATGTGCAGGTCGCGCTCATTTCCAAGCAGATAGACGAGCTCGCCAAGCACCTGAAGAAAAACCCGAAGGATTTCCACTCCCGCCACGGTCTCTTGCAGATGGTCGCCGACCGCCGCTCGCACCTGCGCTATCTGGAGTTGAACGATAAGCGCCGCTACAACGCGCTTATCAAGAAACTCGGGCTCAAGAAGTAGACAGAAGAGATAAGGTGTAAGGTGTAAGTGGTAAGATAGGAGAAGCAGCGCGAGCTGCGATTTAATGGTCTTGTTTTCATAAGCATTTATTTTTATGGCAGTTATCAAACATCCAGCCCAGCGTGTCGGGGTATTTATTGACACGCAAAATCTCTATCACAGCGCAAAGCATCTCTACAAGGCGCGCGTAAACTTCGCAAAAGTGCTCGAAGAGGCCGTTGGCGGCCGTATTCTCGTGCGCGCTATTGCCTATGTCATTTCGACGGAGGCGGGCG
>CAYHGO010000064.1:0-3064 GCA_964356215.1 uncultured Candidatus Saccharibacteria bacterium
ATAACATCAAATATCTTTCCCTCCATGCCGAGCGACTCTATGCGCTGTTTCAGATTCCGCTCCACTGCGTTCTCATATCCGGCGTAGGTGTGGATGGTGTACCAGCGCGCGTCTTCTTTCCTCGGCGCCGTTTCGTCGCGGACTTCTTTTTGCATCGCGGGCGCGATATCCGCCATGCCGATTTCCTCCGGCAGGTCCATTTCTCCGCTGTGTATGTGCTGGGACACTTCCATAGGAAAGATATTAGCCGCCGATGATGCGATTTACGCCGAGACCGAGCAGGTAGTCAAGCAGACCGACCAAGAGCGCGATGACTACTGCAATCGCGATGACGACGAGCGTGTGCGCGAGCGCCGTCCGGTTGGAGGGCCACACGATGTGAGCGAATTCTTCGCGCACGTGCTTCAGATAGGTGAGGGGTGAAGTCATGGTTATGTGTCTTCAGTAATTAAAAAAGCCCTGCGGGCTTTCGACACCGGCAGTATAGCAGACCCCTAAATCACGTCAACCAGTAGCTAGGTGCCGTAGAGATTGTGGTGCGTACCAACCTCCATAAGACGCGCGATGTCCGTACCGATTGGTTCATAAATAACGCGCCAGTCGCCAGTGATATTAATACTTCTATATCCGCGCCAGCTCCCGCTCAACGAATGGTTATCAAGAAGATGATGAAATGGTTTTTCTGCGAAAAGAGATACATGTTCTTGTAGTTTCTTGTAAAGACCGGCCGGCATGCGCGCGGCTTGTCGTATGTATTTTTTGGTTGGGACGACCCTCATGCGAGAAGTTACCGGCACGAACGCAACACATCAATATCCCTAAAAAGTTCTTTAACACTTGAAACCTTGAATCGTTCCGGATGCCGGTCCATTTCTTCGCTCATCCGTTCCCACTCGCGCACTTTCTCTGGTCGTGGAGCAAGTGATACTTCAAAACGCCCTTCGGAGACAAACTGTGCGAGCTGTGCGTTCATCACCGTCGTGAGCGGAATGCCGAGTTTCATCGCGGTGCGCTTAGCCGCATCGCGCAATTTTTTGTCGGTCTTGATAGTAATCGTTGTTTTAGTACTCATACCAATATACTACTTTGGGTATGAGCACCCTGTCAAGTCAATTAGCGGATCTCGTAGGTGATGGAGACCGAGGCGTTGTAGGTGTTCTCGCCGGAGGGCACGTCCGGCGTAGCGGCTTTAGAAACGGCCGCATCGCCGCCCATGCCGTAGGCATACATCGGATACGGATAGCCGCCGGAGGACTCCGAGAAGTTCACTATCTTCCCGAGGCGCACGCCGAGTTGCTTCGCGAGCAGGCCGGCCTGCGCCTTCGCCTTCCCGATAGCGTCGGCGCGCGCGGCGTCGTAGCCGGCGGTCTCGTCGTCAAGCGCGAAGGAGGGGCCGGAGAGATTCTGGACCTCCAGCCCGCCTAGCCCCGCCAAGAGGTCGCCCACCTTCGCGAGGTCGCGCACGGTCGCCTGCACCGTCTCGGATACCTGATAGCCGGTCACTTTCGGCGCGCGCTCCGGCGGGCAGATGCCGCTATAGCACGGGGCCGGATACTCGTACTGCGGACTGATGCTGTACGAGAGGGTTTTAATATCCTTCTCCGCCACGCTCTGCTTCTTTACGAAATCAATCGCGGCATTCGCCTGCTTCGCGGTCGCCTCCTGCGCCTCCGCGACAGTCGGGGCAGTGTTGTCCACAGTGAATGAGATGCGCGCGACGTCCGGCGCGAGCGCCGCCTGCCCCTGCCCCTGCACGGTGATGGTATCGGTCGCCGGAGTACCCGCGCGGCCGAGGTCCTTCAGGGTACTTATGGCCTGTAGAGCTAGGAATCCAGCGAGCACGAAGAGCACTGTGGCCGCCGCATACTCAATGCGCTTCGGCGGGGCGATGTGGAGAGTTTTGTCGTCGTTCATATATAGAGAGACGGTAAACGGCTAATATCATTACTGTACCACTATTCTCCTTGCAGGGTCGCGAGGAGCGCGCGGAGCGCTGCGGCGGCAGGGAGCGCCGTGGTATCCAAGCTCTGGTCCCAGTTCACGACTCCTCTATCAATAGCGTCAAAACGCAGGACATCGGCGCCGCGCGCGAGATAGTACGCGGTGTCCACGACGGCTTCAAAGCGTTCTATAGAAACAACAGTGAAGCGATGCGTCCCGAGCTCGGTGGAAGAAAAAGAGGTTGCAGGGACCGGCTCGCCGGAGGCGCCGCCGATGGCCGTTCCCTGTATGGTCGCGAGCGCTGTGGAGCCGGGGGCGATGACGAAGCGGCGGACAACGATTTCGGAGGGTTCCTCCGGCGTCGGGCCGGGCATCTGATATGCGGCAACGCTTGCCGTATCCGGCGGCTCCGCGCTCGTGAAGCCCGCCGGTACGGAAAACGCGATGCCGACGTTCGCGAGCAACACGTTCGGCGGCGGGCACGCCGGGAAGGTGCAGGAGAGACCCTCGCGTCCCACTGCGGTGCCGTCCGGACACACGAGCGCGTCCATCGGACAGGCGATGGGCCGCGTCGGGTACTCCAGCGCGTTGCGGTACATGAACCCGCCGATGCCGATAAGCAGGATGAACAAGATGCCCAAGAGGAGACTCTTCATACGCGAATAATATCACTCACAAACAAAAATTGCTGGGTGGTCGATGGGTCACGATCCCACAACCTTCTGCTCCACAAGCAGATGCTCTACCAATTGAGCTACGACCACCATTTTACTTGCCTACATTACCATAATTCGGATGTTCTTCTTCCACACCCGCGAGATGGTTGGCGAGCCGCGCGAGCGCGAAGAGAAGCGAAGAGAGACGGTTCAGGTACGCAAGCGTTTCGGGCGAGAGTTCGCATAACTTCAGTTCTTTCACCGCGATGACGCGTCGCTCGGCTCTGCGCGCGAGCGTTCGCGCGACATCCAGCAAGGCGGAAAGTTCTGTTCCACCGGCAACGGAGAATCCTTTGAGGGGCGGGATTTCTTTTTCTATCCTGTTCACTAATTTTTCTGCCTGCTTCACTTTTTCCTTCCCCACTTGCTTATCCGCCCCAGCCATTTCTGCCTGAATAATAAAGAGT
>CAYHGO010000065.1:0-817 GCA_964356215.1 uncultured Candidatus Saccharibacteria bacterium
CGGGTTCAGGTCCGCGTTCGTGCGTTCAAAATAAATCCCAACGAGTTTCCGGATTAATGAGCCTTTCGTCTCCAGTTCTCCAGTCTCCAGTTTTACGTGTACCTTCTCATACTCTTCAGGAGAACCGAGGCCGTAGATCGCAGAAACTGACGCAACTATTATCACGTCTTCCCGTGTCAGTAATGCCTGCGTCGCCGCGTGGCGCAGGCGGTCTATTTCAGCATTTATTTGCGCCTCTTTCTCAATGTAGGTATCCGAGTGCGCGATGTACGCCTCCGGCTGATAGTAGTCGTAGTAGGAAACGAAATAATGCACGGCATTTTCTGGGAAAAACTCCCTGTACTCTTGAGCCAGTTGCGCGGCGAGCGTCTTGTTATGCGCGAGTACGAGGGTCGGCTTGCCGTGCTTCGCAATCACATTGGCGACAGTGAAGGTCTTGCCGGTGCCAGTCGCGCCGAAGAGCGTCTGGTGCTCCAAACCCCGCTCAAGTCCTTCCGAAAGTTTTTTGATGGCCTCCGGCTGGTCCCCCGCCGGTAGGAATGGAGAGTGTAGTTTAAAGTTGGCCATTGCGGTATGCGTGGAGGAAGTCTGTGCGATAATCGTCAAATCGTCCGTCAAGAATAGCTTGGCGCGCACCGGCGACAAGAGAGAGGATGAATTTCAGGTTGTGAAGCGAGGCGGTGACAGCGCCGAGTATCTCGCCCGTACGCACGAGATGCGACACATACGCGAGCGTAAATCCTCCTGTGGAAGTGGGGGGGCCCAAAAGGAACGTGGGGGTGAAAAAAAAAAAAACAAAGATACACAGCAAAAACGA
>CAYHGO010000065.1:827-2945 GCA_964356215.1 uncultured Candidatus Saccharibacteria bacterium
TTTCCTCGCTTAAAACATTTTTTTGGTTGTCCCCCCCACTTCCACAAAGATGCGAGAGGAGTGAAATCGTTCTTGTAAGCACCATTGCGCAAGTGGATGATGCCGTGTCGGGTGTAGATAGACCCGTGCCTGCCGATGCGCGTGGGAGCGACGCAGTCAAAGAGGTCCATTCCGTTCGCGATGCCCTCTAAAATGTCACCCGGCTCGCCAATGCCGAGGAAGTGTTTCGGCAGCTCTTCCGGGAGCTCATCAACTGCGGCCTGCAGGGCGCCCCGCATATCCTCCTTGCTGAAAGAGCCGCCGATGCCAATGCCGTCAAAGCCGAGTGAAGCGATGGCGCGGGCAGATTTCCTGCGCAGGTCTTCGTGCCGGCCGCCCTGTACGATGCCAAAGATGGCTTGGGGCTTACAACTTCCAACTGACAACTTCTGCTGGTGCGCCTTGAGCGAACGTTCGGCCCAACGATGCGTGCGTTCCATCGCTTCTTTTTGGTATTCGTAGGGCTCGGTCGGCGCCGTGCATTCGTCAAAAGCGAAGAATATGTCCGCGCCGAGCGCGTGCTGTATCTCCACCGAGCGTTCGGGCGTGAAGCGGTGAAGCGAGCCGTCCACATGCGAAGTGAAGGAGACGCCCTCGTCGTCAATTCTCACCAGCCGCCCATGGTAGGACGTAGTACGTCCTACATTAGATGTAGGACGTACTACGTCCTTACATTCAGAAACTCCTCCTGAAAACTTTGAAAGTTTTCTGCCGAACGCGGCGCCAAGCGAGAAAACCTGGAATCCGCCAGAATCGGTCATCGTGGGCTTCGCCTCGCCGGAGCCAACGGGCGGAGGCGGGTCCGTCCAGCCCATAAACTGCCCCAACCCACCGGCCTGTTTGATTATCTTCTCGCCAGGCTGAAGATAAAGATGGTAGGTGTTCGCGAGCACCACTTCGGCACCGAGTTCTTTCAACTGCGCCGGCAAAATCCCTTTCACATTCGCCTTGGTGCCAACCGGCACGAAGGCCGGCGTACGGATAACGCCGTGCGGCGTCGTGAGTACTCCCGCTCGTGCCTTAAAGCCCGTCACACTGGGCGAAGTGTGTCGGGCGCACTGTTCTATCTCAAACGAGATGGCACCCATCACCCCTTTTTACATCAGCGGGCAGGTTTCTGCACCTTCAGGAGCTCCACTTCAAAGATAAGCGTTGAATTCGCGGGAATGATGCCTCCTCCGACTTCTTGGTCGCCGTATGCGAGCGCGGCGGGGATTATTAGCTTCCTCTTTCCTCCCTCCTTCATACCGACAATACCTTGGTCCCATCCCTGAATGACCTGTCCCGCGCCGAGCGTGAAGACGAATCCTTCAGTGCCGTGATTCGCAGAGGCATCAAAGACCTTACCGTCCGTGAGCGAGCCGACATAATTCACCGTTACGTTATCACCCGCTTCGGCGACGGCGCCTGTCCCCACGACCTCGTCGGTTATTTGAAGCTGCGATGCGGCATCAGAAGGCGCGGCACTGTTACTCGGCGACGTCGTTAAAGGAATCGCTTTGTTAAAAGGCGAAAGACCGGGGAAAATGAAGAACAGGGCAACGACGGCGAGCGCAAGCGCGACGGCGATACCAGTGTGGGTTGGTTTCATAGGTTATGAATTATAATCAAAGTATATGCGCTATCGTATCATACCCTAACCTCGTTAGGCGCCAATGTGCTCATCTTCTGTCCCGTACAGATTCCCCTTTGCCCGCGCGACTACGTCGTTTAGCAGTTTATGCAACTCCGCTGTCGTGCCTTCAGGTGAATCTAATTTGTCCATATCCGCCTGCATAGTGGTCCGCTTCGCCGGATCTGCATACTGCGGCGCACGAATGCGTATCGTATCAATATCCGACTTAGGAATTCGGTTCAGTGTCTCACGTATGATGTCCTGCACTTCTTGCGGCGCAAATTCTGGTTTCAGTGTGGCCAGATAGCTTTTTCTCTTCTCTTTTCCTTTGAGCTTCCCATACATTTCCATAACTTGAGGAGGAATTGAATCTCCATAGATTTTTTTCAATTCGGGTGGAAATTGGGATGGGAGTGATGGGATTTTTTCAGACATACGCTTTATTGCGAGAGGTAGCGCTCGCG
>CAYHGO010000066.1:0-2938 GCA_964356215.1 uncultured Candidatus Saccharibacteria bacterium
CCAGCGCGGAAAATTCATCGGGGCCGAGTTCTTGTAAGAGGTCAGTGTGCAGGTCGGGCGCGTAGCGGATAAGCAAGGTTGCGCGGAGAGCTTCAAGCACGAGCTCCAGGAAGAGCTTCATGTCTACGCCCGCCTTTGCGGCTTTTTCTATCGCCGCGAGCGCGCCGCCGCGCTCGCCTGCGGCGAGCGCGTGTATGAGCGCATGCACTTGCTCGCGCCGCGGTGCTCCTGTCCACTGTTCAACCCAAACGCGAGAAATTTGTTTCGGCACTGCACGAGACGGACTCTTCACATTCTCGTCGAGAATAAGCACCTTCTGCAGGACCGAGAGCGCGTCGCGATACGAGCCGTCGGCTAAGAGAGCTATGAGCTCGGCGGCGTCAGGAGCGAGCGTATAGCCCTCTTTCTTTGCGACAGCCGATGTCATCTTGGCGAGCACAACACGCGTTGGCTTTTTAAATTCAAATACCTGACATCGCGACTGAACTGTTTCCGGGACTTTTTCTAACTCCGTTGTCGCTAAAATAAAAACAGCGTGTGCGGGCGGCTCTTCAAGCGTCTTCAGAAATGCGTTCCATGCGCTCTTGGAGAGCATGTGCGCTTCATCAAGTATGTAAATCTTGTACGGAGAATTGAATGGCAAGGTATAGACGCCCTCCGTGAGTTCGCGCATTTCCTCAACGCGGCTGTTTGAAGCTGCATCAACCTCGTGGATATCATTTCCGCTGCAGCCGATCGCGCCCGCGAAGATGCGCGCAACCGATGTCTTTCCTAGTCCGCGGCTCCCGGCAAATAAATATGCGTGTCCAATCTTCTTCGCCTTCACCGCCTCTTCAAGCGGCTTCGTTACCTGCTCCTGCCCCACCACCTCCGCGAACGCCGCGGGCCTGTGCGTCCTGTATAAACTCTGATGCGCCATTCAAATAGTATAAAGGTAAAAGTATTAAGTATAAAGGTGAATAGCTTTTTCAAGCTCGGAGGCGGAGGTGGTTTCCATCAGGCGCGCGCGGAGGTCGGCGGCACCGGCGAAGCCGGTTACGAATGCCTTGATGTGCTTTTTTAAAATTGCAAAATTTTTAGGCGGGGATATTTTTTCAAATCCGTATGCAAGTTCTATCAAAGCATCTAGTTTTTGTTGTAAGTTGATTGTTGGCTGTTGGCGGTTGAGAATCCAAGGATTTCCAAACATCGCCCTGCCAATCATTACTCCGTTGCAACCAAATTCCGCGGCCTTTGCGCGCGCATCTTCAAGGTCCTGCACATCGCCGTTGCCTATTAGGAGCACTTTTGGATTTATTTTGTTGCGAATCTCAACCGCTTTTTTCATCTGCTCCCAATCTGCGGGCACCGCCGACATTTCTTTGCGCGTACGCAAATGGAGCGTAATGGCGGCTGGATTTGCTTCAAGCAGTGCGGTGAGCCATTCATCAAATGATTCCTTGTTGTATCCAATTCTCGTCTTTACCGAGACAGGCAAATCGCTCGCCTCCTGTGCGGCTTTAATTATTTCTGCCGCGAGCTTCGGATTCTTAATGAGCGCGGCGCCTGCATCTTGTTTCTCAATGCTTCTGTCCGGACAGCCCATATTGAGGTCTACGCCGTCAAATTTTAATTTTTCAATGAGTTTTGCCGCGTAAGCAATCATTTCCGGCTTGCTAGAAAATATCTGCGCAACTATCGGCCGCTGGTCTTCAGTAAATTGCAAATCCCGCAAAAGCGGATTCAACGCGTCTGGAATTTTTTGTATTTCGCGTGTGTGATACAAGCCGTCTGCCGAAACAAATTCGGTCCAAAACACGTCTGGTCTACCTCGCGCCGCCACGAGTGCGCGAAACGCAAAGTCTGTAACATCCGCCATCGGCGCCATCGCGAAAAACGGCTTTTTTAAATTACTCCAAAACGATTTCATGAAATTACCGTATCAGAATTCCTGCTTACTGCCTACTGCTTTCTACTTACTTTTTCTTCAAATACACCTTGCCGTCAAAGCGCAGGTCAATGTAGTCAATAGAGCCGTCCGCAAAATTGAGGTTCTCGCGCGCAGAGACAAGCGCGGCAAAGGCGGTCTGTTCGTGCCCGAGGACGTAGGTGATGCGCGTTCCGCTCACGAGAATATCATCTGCTTCGTCGCCGCGAAGGATAACGCGTGCAACCAGCGCGCCAAGCGCGTCCAGTTGGCGCGCAAAATCAAATGCGGAGGGTAGCATCTGCGCCTGCGTGATGGTCGCACGGAGTGGTTCTGGCGTATCCCCCACAAGGGGCGCGTAGAGCGCGAAGTTGTTAATGGTCTCCGTCGTCGCGGCGGCGGCATAGAGATAACCGCTCGCATCAAAAACATAGCAGTTCGCGTCGGAGAAGAAGTCTGACTTCGAGGATTCGGATTTGAAGTCAGACTTCCCATCCGACGCTCCGCACCAGCGCGCGATGGGCGTGCGATCATGGATCTTGATGGAAAGCCCGGTGAGTCCTTCCCGAAAGAAGGATATCGCGGCGATATTCAAATGCGCCGAGAGGATGTCTGTGCGAATGCGCGCCGCAGGAAAAAAGAATGTTGAGTCGCGCGGGATGAGGCCAAGGTAACTTCCCTGCATCGCCTCACGCGCATACGCGGCAAATGTGCCGGCGCTTGTCCCGCCGAATCCTCCGAGTGAAGGAGGGCCGTACACGGTGATGCGCGAGATGCGCACCGGGTTCTGCTGGAGTCCCCAGACGAACGCGACGGTTAAGAGGAGCGCGAGAATGCCGAAGGCGATGCGGACGCGACGCCGACGGAGACGTCGACGCGCCGCGAGCCCAACCCGTTGCCGGTCAACGGGCGGGACCGATGACGCTCTTCTCCACATACGGCACCAGAGCTTCAGGCACCTTGATAGAACCGTCGGGTTGCTGATAGTTTTCCACGATAGAAACGAGGATGCGCGGCGTCGGGATGGCGGTG
>CAYHGO010000067.1:0-2909 GCA_964356215.1 uncultured Candidatus Saccharibacteria bacterium
AGGATTCCTGCACCGGCGAGGGAATCTTGTCGTCGGGGATGAAGTCGCCGAGCGTTGACTTTTCATCATCATCAGAACCAACCGGATTTTCAAGCGACAATGTGTCCTGGTTAATTTTCTCTATTTGATAAATTTTCTCCGGCTCCACGCCCATCTCTATCGCTATCTCTTCAGCCTGCGGGTCGCGGCCCAAGGCCTGTGAGAGCCGGCGACTGACCTGCTTGTACTTGGCGATAGTCTCGACCATGTGCACCGGGATGCGGATAGTGCGCGACTGGTCGGCCAAGGCGCGCGTGATGGCTTGACGGATCCACCACGTCGCATAGGTTGAGAATTTGTACCCCTTCTTCCAATCAAACTTGTCCACGGCGCGGAAGAGACCCAGATTCCCCTCCTGGATGAGGTCCAGGAGCGTTAGGTCGGGCGAGCGCCCGACATACTTCTTCGCGATGGAAACGACGAGGCGCAGGTTGCTGCGCGCAAGAATGTTCCTCGCCTCCGCGTCGCCCTTTTCAATGCGCTTCGCAAGCTCGCGCTCTTCGGCGGCAGTCAGCAAGGGGTATTGCCCTATCTCGCGCAAATAAATCTGAATGGAATCGTAACCGGTGGAATGGCGGTCTTTAATGTTGCGCGTGGCGAGGTATTCGTCGGCCGCGTCTTCCAGCATCCCGCCTTCTAGCACATCCACGCCCGCAGTCGCGAATCGCTCATAGAGAGATTCCAAGAAGTTAACGTCGTCCTCCACGTGCGGGAACGACTTCAGTATCTCGTTGTAAGTAACATAGCCGCGCTCCTTGCCCTTTTCAATAAGCGCCTCCGCTGAGAGTACTCTCTGCGACAGCGCTTTTGCGCGCGCGCCCCGCACTGCGAGGCGTACAATCTGCTTTGTCGTGCGTTTTTCCGACGCTCGGGCATGAGACCGGAACCCCGACTGCTTCGCACGTCGAGGCTTTTTAGCGGGTGTACGTTTAACAGCCGCTTTTTGCCGGCTGACAGACGTAATTTTTTTCACATTCTTTTTCTTCTTTTTTGCGGTAGATTTTGCCATAATATCAGTTCCCAAGCACAGCAAGACGCGCAGAGAGTTTTGCACACAGCGCCTGCGCACTACCAACCGCGGCCGTGTCCCCCGCGGCCTCGGCTCTTCGTAAATCGGTTACTGCCCTTTGATACGCCTCGCGGATAACCGCTTCTTCAAAGGCGCGGAGAAGCTCGTCTGCAACGTCCTCGCGAGGGTCCTCGCCGAACATCTGTTCTGCCTTGAACAGGGCCGGTTCCGGAAGCGCCTCAAGCGGTAACTGCTCGGCTTCAGTAATTCGACAATACTCTGTTTTAATGCGCTCGGCAAGCGGTGTATCGGGATAACTCTGAATAGCGGCGAGTAGCAGTTGTGAACGGGTCTCGACTGCCGAACGGGAAGGCGGAGGCGATATACTCTCCCCAATAGAACCGTCGACGGCCTCTGGATGTTTCGGTAGCCGTTTCAGCGACTCGCGGACAGCCTCGCCCGAGAGTCCGAGTGCGCGGGCGGTGGACTGTATGAAATGTTCACGCTCCATCGGACTCGGCATTGCGGCGATGAGAGGAAGCACAATATTTTCCGCAGAGCGCAGGAGACGATGCGAGTCATGTTCTTTTTCCGCGAGTTCCGCTAGAAAGAACTCGACAATCGGCTTGGCGGCGAGAACTCGCTTGCCGAAGTCCTTTGGGTCTTCACTGATAAGGTCGGCTGGATCCTTCCCCGCAGGCAGGCGCGCCGCCTTCACTCGAAGCTCCTCGCGAAGCGCGAACTCCGCTGAGCGCGCCGTCGCCTTCAGGCCCGCCGTATCGGCATCCAGCACGAGCATCAGGTTCTCGCTATAGCGCTTCATCAGGCCCACGTGCCGCTCGGTGAGCGCCGTACCCGAGAGCGCTACGGCATTCCCGAAGCCCGCCTGCTGGGTCAAGAGAACGTCCATCTGCCCCTCCACGAGCATCGTGAAGCCGCGCGTGCGGATTGCATCTTTCGCCTTGTCCATGCCGAATAGGATCTCCGATTTGTGATACAGCTCCGTTTCCGGACTATTTAGGTATTTCGCGACTTGAGTTCCAGCTTCCAGTTTCTGGCCTCCAGTCTCCAGTGTGCGACCGGTGAACGCGACGACGCGGCCGGCGACGTCGCATATCGGGAACATGAGCCGATTGCGGAACCGGTCATAGAAAGTGCCCGGCTTGCCGTCAGCTTCTTTTATCAATCCTGCCGCGAGTAACTCCTCAATGGAGAATCCCTCAGCAGTAAGCGCCTCCAAGAGCGCACGCCACGCCTCGGGCGCATAGCCGAGCCGCCACGCAATTATGGTCTCGGGAACGAGCCCGCGCTTCTTCGCATATGTCTCCGCTTCGGTACCCGCTAATTTCCCCGCATACCACTCGCACGCGCGGTTCATCAATGCGCGCAGTCTGTCCTTCTTCTCTCCGTTCTCCGGCGACCGGCTTCTGTATTCCAGAGTTACGCCCGCTTTTTCAGCTAAAATCTTTAATGCGCCCTTGAAGTCCACGCCCTCAATTTTTTCAATAAAAGAAAAACCGTCGCCGCCCTCGCCACAGCCGAAGCAGTGCCAGCTCCCGCGCTCTGGGCTCACATGAAAACTAGGCGTCTTCTCTTTATGAAATGGGCACAGTCCTACCAGCGACCGCCCTGCTCGCCGTAGCTTCACATACGGAGCAATAATGTCCTGTATGCTCAATCGGTCTTTTATCTCCGCCACTGTATCCTTCGCCATAGTTTCCTTATCCTACCGCGTTTTGAAAGAGCTTGACTAATCAACTTTTATATATTATTGTGCATACACACGAACATTCGGAGGTCAAGATGACGTAATGGTTCAATAGCTTCGCAACACCTAGGGCTTAAAGTTGTTGCATGGCAT
>CAYHGO010000068.1:0-2809 GCA_964356215.1 uncultured Candidatus Saccharibacteria bacterium
TCTCATACGATCACGGGTCGAAGATCCTGACGTCTCCGGAAGGACGAAACAATACGACTGATGCGTGGAGCGCAAAACGCGCCCGCGCAACTGATGGAGCTGGGCGAGCCCGAAACGTTCCGCGCCTTCAATAAGAATGACGGTCGCATTCGGGACATTGACGCCAACTTCAACGACCGAAGTCGCGACGAGAATATTAATATCGCCATTTTCAAATCTTTTCATTATTGCCTCTTTTTCCATCGGCTTCATCTTGCTATGCAAAATACCTATTGTCGCATCAGGGAATACATTTTTTTTCAAACGAGCGGCTTCGGCCTTGACCGATTTGGCTTGAAGCGCAAGTTCTTTCTGCGGGTCCGGCTCATCAATGCGCGGACAAATGACATACGCTTGATGTCCGGCAAAAAGTTCTGCGCGCACGCGTGCATATGCTTTTTCTCGTTCTTCCCGCTTCGCCGGAGCTCCAGCGAGGCGAGTAGGTCCAAGCACTTCAGTTATCACTCGCTTTCTGCCCGCGGGCATCTCGTCAAGCAGGGTGAGGTCCAAGTCGCCATAGAGCGTGAGCGCGAGCGTGCGCGGGATGGGTGTCGCCGTCATTGATAAAAGATGCGGAGCGATACCTCCTTTTGTTGCGAGTTTTTGACGATGCACAGTGCCGAATCTATGCTGTTCATCAATGATGGCGTAGGCGAAATACTTAAATGAAAGCGTTTTTTCAATCAGCGCGTGCGTGCCGATGACGATAGGTATCTCGCCGTTCGCCACCATTTTTTTAAATGCAGCTTTTGAAAACTTGGCAGATTCTTCATATCGCACGCGGGAAGGGAACTTACGGCATTCGCTGCCGGTGATGAGGCCGATGGGAATGGGGTGGTCTTTGAAGTAAGAGACGAACGTGGAGAAATGCTGTTTTGCGAGTATTTCGGTTGGGCAGAGATACGCGACCTGGAGCGTGCCGGCAATGCGTCCCTTCGGGAGTGAGGTCGCGACCAGATACGCGGTCGCGGCGGCGACCGCCGTCTTGCCGCTCCCGACGTCGCCTTCAAGGAGTCGGAGCATTGGATGCGGCTGTTCAAAATCGGCGATGATCGCTTCTATCGCGCGTAGCTGCGCGGCGGTCGCTGGAAATGGGAAGGAGGCGACGAAGCTCGCCAATGCCGTGCGATTGACCGTAACCGGCAGCGCCTTCTCGGAGAGCTGGACGTGGCGGCGTTGCCGCATTACGACCTGGAGCGCGAACACTTCTTCAAAGGCGAACCGCTTGCGCGCCGCCTCGCTGTCCTTAATGCGCCGCGGCGCGTGAATGAACACAAGTGCAGATGACAGCGAGGGCAAATTGTATCGCGCGAGAATATCCGCCGGAATGGGGTCATCAAGATTCTCGTGCGCTCCCGATTCAAAAAGTTTTTTCACCGCATGCATAAGCCAGAGAGAAGAAACACCTCGGCTCTCCGGATACACCGGATACAAGTAAAGAGGTTTAACCTCTTTACTTTCATGAAAGAGATTTTGGTGAGCATTTTCGGGGTTGATAAGCGACTTGTCTATCGCCGGATTGGCGAGATACGCCTTCGCGCCCGTGCCCGCGACGCGACCGGAGACTTTGACCGCCATGCCGTCATACAGCGATTTCGCAATGTATGGTTGGGAAAACCACATCATTTTTATCTTTCCCGATGCATCCTCCAGCCACGCCTCGGCGACCGGCCGGCGGCTCTTCCAGGTCTTCCGGATATCTGGTTTCCTCACCGTTCCGTAGAGCGTGACCTCGGCTCCCGGGGCTATACCGGCAATGGTGCCGGTCGCCCCCGCGAGCTCATAGCGCGCGGGAAAGTGATACAGCAAATCGCGGATGGTGCGTATCCCGAGCTTCCGGAGCGCCCGTTTCTGTTCCGGCTTAAGCCGCGGGAAGTGCCGTTCGATGAAGTCAGTTGGATTCACAAAATCAGTATACGCGCAGAAATGCAGGTTGTATTTTACGCTATAGTTGTTACATGCAAAACGGCCTACTCCGGCTCGCGGCATACGCGGGATGCGTATCTACACTCATTATCCTTTTCGGCACGAGCAATGTAACCCTATTTGAAGCAAAGACAAAGTGGCTGGTGCAAGAAGCGCAATCCGCCGCGGTATTTTTTGTGCAGAGCATCACCGCTGCGCAGATTCAAAATAATTATCAGGATGCGCAATCGGCAAAAAAAGTCCGTATTCTTATCGTACCTGGACATCAGACGGACACTGGCGGTACGGAGTTTAATGGTGTGCATGAACGAGATATCGTTGTGGATATTGCAAATACGCTCGCTGAACTTTTGGCGCAAAATCCGCATTACGACACGATGATTTCGCGGACGAAATCAGCGTGGAATCCGATTCTCCAGACCTATTTTGATACGCACGCGCTTGAAATAGAAACATTCAAACAGTCGCAAGCGCTCCAAATGGCTAATTATATTGCGAGCGGGAGATTCATACTGGAAGATGACCAAGTGTACCACAACACAGCGCCGTCGGCGGCCGCGCTGCAGCTCTACGGCATCAACAAATGGACGAGCGACAATGAATACGACATGACCCTGCATCTTCATCTGAACGACTATGCAGGTCGACGCGCGCGAAGCGCGGGAGAATACGATGGATTTATGATTTATGTGCCGGACAGCCAGTACTCAAATGCCGCCGCTTCAAGGACCATTGCCGAGGCAATTGCCGCACGCCTCAATGCGTATCATGCGACTAGCACGCTCCCAAAAGAAGACCAGGGTGTCGTTCCCGACCAGCAGCTTATCGCTACCGGCTCCAATAA
>CAYHGO010000069.1:0-2714 GCA_964356215.1 uncultured Candidatus Saccharibacteria bacterium
GTGGGAGCTCCTTGAAGAGGCTATCAAGGGCAAGTATGTGCTCCTCAACCGCGCGCCGACGCTTCACCGCCAAGGTATTCAGGCATTTCGTCCGCGACTCATAGAAGGAGACGCCATTCAATTGCACCCGCTCGTCTGCGCCGCGTTCAACGCAGACTTCGACGGCGACCAGATGGCCGTGCATGTGCCGCTTTCGGACGAAGCGCAGTGGGAGGCGGCGAATATTATGAGCGCCAATAAAAACATCCTGAAGCCGGGCTCGGGAGATGTAACAGTGCTCATCGGCAAGCCGATGGATATCATTCTCGGCGTTTATTGGCTCACGAAGGCGATAGATAAGGCGAAGGGCGAGGGCGAGCATTTCTCCTCGCCGAACGCCGCCATTCTCGCTTCTGAATACAGCGTTATTGATGCGCGCGCAAAAATAAAGGCGATGCCGGTTACCGGCAAGGAGAAGTACGCCGCATTTGACGGACACCCGTTTGAGACGACGGTCGGCCGGCTCCTCTTCAACACCGTTCTTCCCGCCGACTATCCGTTCGTAAACGAAACCATTACCAAGAAGGTGCTCGCGCGCATCGTAAACGACTGTATTGCGCGTTACGGCCTTGATGCCGTGCCGGACATCGTGAACAAAGTGAAACGCTTCGGCTTTGAATACGCGACTCACTCCGGTATTTCCTGGGCGATTGACGACGCCTCGGTGCCGAAGGAGAAGCCGCGCATCATAAACGATGCGGCGGCGAAGATTGCCGCCTTGGAAAAGGATTTCCAGAATGGTCTTCTCGCTGAAGAAGAAAAGCGCCGGATGGCCATTGAAATCTGGCAGGGCGCAAAACAAGCGGTGGAAGAGCAGGTCGCGCGCGAGCTTGACCCGATGGGTTCCGTCGCCGATATGGTGAAATCCGGCGCTCGCGGAACGATGGGCAACTTGACGCAGATGTCGGGTATGAAGGGCCTTATCCAAAACACCGCCGGCGTCACTATTGAAGTGCCCATCATTTCCTCAATGATTGAAGGGTTGAATCCCATTGAGTACTTCATGTCCACACACGGCGCGCGCAAGGGGCTTACCGATACGGCACTCGGCACCGCCAAAGCCGGCTATCTCACGCGCCGCCTCTTTGATGTCGCGCAGGACTCCATCGTGACCGAAAAGGATTGCGGCACGAAGCGCGGCGTGAAAATAAACCGCATCAGCGCTTCCGGCATCCAGATACGGTACGCGGAGGCGTTACGCGGCCGCATTCTCGCGGAAGACGTGAAGGACCAGAATGGTACGACGCTCTTCAAGAAGGGACACTACCTCTCCGCGACGGACGCCGAAGCGCTGGATGCTTCAACCATAACGACTGTGACGGCGCGTTCTCCGATGGCGTGTGAGACGCGCTACGGCGTCTGTCAAATCTGCTACGGCATGGACTTGACGACGCAAGAGCTTGTGGACTTAGGCGAAGCAGTCGGCACCGTTGCGGCGCAGGCCATCGGTGAACCGGGTACTCAACTTACCATGCGCACCTTCCATCAGGGCGGCGTCGCGAGCATCGGTGGCGATATTACGAGCGGTCTTCCGCGCGTGGAAGAAGTTTTTGAAAAACGCTCGCCGAAAAACCCCGCCGTCATTTCCAAGTCCGATGGTCTTGTTGTAGAGATTAAAGAAGAGGGTCACGAGAAGATTATTGTCGTTGCGCCCTTGGTTGGGCAGGCTACATCGTCGGCAGTAGCCGACGATCGCCCAAACTCGCCAAAGGCGAGTTCTAGGGGAAAGAAAGACGGCTCGTCGTACGAATATCTTGCGCCGTATCCGCGCGTGCCGCTGGTAAAGGAGGGTGATTCAATCGTAAAAGGCCAGATACTCACAGACGGATCCGCCGATCTGGATGACCTTTTTGAACATGCCGGTCGCGCGACGGTGCAGGAATACATCATCGCCGAGGCATCCAAGATCTACGAGCTCCAGGGCGCACCGGTCTCGCGCAAGCACTTGGAGGTCATCGTGAAGCAAATGTTCTCGCGCGTAAAGATAACGAACGCGGGTGATACCGACTATTCAATAGGCGACATCGTGGAGGACTGGGAATTCGTCAAGGTGGTCAAGGATATGAAAGACGCGGACAAGCTCCAGCCGGAGGCGAAGGAGATAGTGCTCGGCATCAAGGAATCCGCGCTCTCTCGCCGGAGCTTTCTTTCGGCGGCCTCCTTTGAACAAACGACGAAGATTCTCATCAATGCCGCTCTGCGCGGCTCCGTAGACCGCCTGCGTGGCCTCAAGGAGAACGTCATCCTTGGTCGTCTTATCCCCTCGGGCACCGGCTTCGCGGGTAGCAAGAAGCATGCGGCTATCACGAAGCTCCAGGCCGCGCGCCCAGCGCCCGCCTCCTACGAATCGCGCACGACCTCGTTCGCACCCCGCATCCCCCGCGCGCTCTAGCGATACATAGGACTGTCCTATGTGAATAGATAAAAAGTAAAACGGCGCGAGAACCTCCAGGTCCCGCGCCGTTTGCTACCTCCGTGTGCGTGTGAAGATGCTGTTGAATACAAATCCTCCGATGACTAAAACTATCGAAGCGACTTCTACTTGGTGCAATCTTGCCCCAACTACACCGCAGATGAAGCCCCAAGCCGCGAATACGAGGTAAAAAAGAACGGTTCTCATCCTAAAAGAGTTCAAGACCTTCGCAACACTTCGAGCGGGGTTTGATAATTAATTC
>CAYHGO010000070.1:0-2700 GCA_964356215.1 uncultured Candidatus Saccharibacteria bacterium
AAACACAAGAACAAGGCGCCTGAAAAGAATATCACCGGAATTGCTAAGGACGCCACGCAGGCGCTCCTGAACTACCACTTCCCGGGTAATGTTCGGGAGCTCGAGAACTCGATCGAGTATGCTATCGCCTTCACCGCAGGGCCGGTTGTGCAAAAAGAAGCTTCGCCAAAGTATATCCTTGAGGATAAGAAGATCAGCCAGGATGCGCAGAAGATCCCGATCATGCCGCTCAAGGATGCGAAGGGCCAGTTCGAAAAGAGCCTCATTATCGCGGCGCTGATTGAATCAGGTGGTAATATATCAGAGGCAGCGCGTATGCTCAATGTCCACCGACAGAATCTCCAGCAGAAGATCAGGCTACTTGGTATTGATATGGAATCTGTCTCTCCTATAAAATAATTGATCGCTCCTAATACTACAGCGGATTTTTTTATAGACAAACAAAATGACATCATGTATTATAGCCGTTAACAAGGCGCGTGAAAGAGCGCTGACTTATTTTGCCGAAAGCGAAAACGGTTTTCGACAACAGTGTATCCGTGTGCCATTTGTGAGCGACAAAATCATGATATCGGAACATACATCGGATAATTTGCTTAAAGCGCGCTGTGATCAGTTCATCGACTCATCGGCTCTTAGCGGCGCTGTGCATTCACTGCTGCCGATCACCGTACAAATCGCTAGTGATTCGGATCAGGAGCCCCTGTGGGATCAGCTGGTGCGCCGACATCATTATCTCGGGTTTCAGAAGTTGTTGGGGCATCGCATCAAATATCTCGCATATATCCAGGGCCGGCCCGTGGCGGCATTTTCCTTCAGCGCGCCGGCGCTCAAACTTCGCGTACGGGACAAATTCATCGGCTGGTCCTTGTCGCAAAGAAAGACTCACCTGAACACAATCGTCAACAACAGCCGCTTTCTCATCCTGCCCTGGGTTGAGGTCAAAAATCTAGCCTCTCACGTCCTTGCCAAGGTTCTCTCCCGGCTCTCCCGTGATTGGGAAGAGCGGTTTGGAAAGCGCCTGTGGCTGGTGGAGACCTTTGTCGATCCTTCCCGCTACAAGGGAACGTGCTACCGCGCGGCAAACTGGCAATTCATTGGCCAAACAGCAGGCTCCGGCAAACAGGGGAAAGGTTATGTCTATCACGGCTCCATCAAGGAGGTCTACGTCTATGCGTTAAAACCCCGCTTCCGAAAACTGATCGGATGCGAACAACAATCCTACTCGCTCTTTCACCGTCCTTCACCAACAGACAAAAAAGTGGAGGACCTTCATATGATACTACGTCACCCCGGCTGGAATCCCAATATCATGCCTCACATGAATTTAGCGGAATCGGATGTTGTCCTGCTTGCCAACGAACTTGTCGCGTTTCACACCGAGTTTTATGGTTGTTTCGGCAGGAAGGAACACCGCCGTCTGGGTCTTGCGTATATTTCCGGGCTTCTTTCCAACAACGAGGCCAAATCCGTCGAGCCTATCGCTCTTGAGTTTCTGGATAAGAATGCCGTTCGGCCCCTCCAGCGCTTCATGAAATCCTACCGCTGGGATGATGAGGCGATGGAGGCACACCATCAGCTCATGCTTTCCCAGGAAATCGCGGACCCCAATGGCATGATCACTGTAGACCCGAGCGATTTTCCCAAAAAGGGCAAGGAATCGGTCGGGGTCGCCCGCCAATATTGCGGCGCTCTCGGCAAGGTTGACAACTGCCAGTCCGGCGTCTTTGTCGGCTACACCAGCCGGAAGGGCTACGGTCTCCTTACCAGCCGGCTGTACATGCCCCAAAGCTGGTTTTCCGAAGAACAGAAAGAACGACGCGAATACAATCTTGTCCCGGAGGAACTCGTCTTTCAAACGAAACCGCAAATAGCGAGTGCTCTCATCGATAAAATCGACAAGACGAAACAGTTTCCCGCCAAGTGGATCGGCTGTGACGCGGCCTTTGGCTCAGACTGGGATTTCCTTGAATCTTTGCCCCAGGATAAATATTACTTTGCAAATATCAAATCCAACACCCGGGTCTTTCTCGCAAAGCCCAGGGTCGGCGTGCCGTCCTATGGCGGACGGGGTCCAAGACCTTCGAAGCCTCGCGTTATGAAAGGAACGGTGTATACCGTCGCCAAAATTGCCCGATCGAAAAAACTCACCTGGAAACGAGTGGTTCTTGCTGAAGGGGCGAAAGGGCCGATCATTGCCGACGTCGCCTGCCTCAGAGTCTACCCGATCCGGGACAACCTGCCAAAGGAATCCTCGGTCTGGCTTTTTTTAAGACGCCTGGAAGATGGTCAGATCAAATACGCTTTCTCGAACGCTCCTGAAACCATGCCCCTGGCGGAGCTATGCGAGGCGGCGACCATGCGCTGGCCCATCGAGCAGTGCTTTCAGGATGGCAAGAGCGAAGTCGGCATGGATCAGTACGAGCATCGTTCTTGGCCTGCATGGCATCGTCATATGCTCTATGTTTTCTTAGCGCTCCAGTTCCTCCTTCGGGTGCGGCTTCGTTTAAAAAAAAGCTCCGGCTCTGACGCTGCCACAAGCGCGAATACTGATTATGGCCGTGCTGCCGTGTACAACGCTGACGCCCGCGCATGCTGTTGAGCTCGTCGATTATTACAGGAAAAGAAATTACATCGCATATCGGTCCCACAGAAAAAAGAAATTGAGATCACGTGGTAAATAAAAAGTCCGCTGTAGTA
>CAYHGO010000071.1:0-2647 GCA_964356215.1 uncultured Candidatus Saccharibacteria bacterium
ACGACCCGCGGACCGAAAAGCCGCATGCGGCCGCCCTGCGCTTTATTGATGAGATAGGTCAGAAGTTCTTCGGTTACCTCAAAGTCAGAGATAACGCCGTGGGAGAGCGGGCGCACGACGCGGATATGCGCGGGCGTCTTGCCGAGCATACTCTTTGCTTCCTTCCCCACCGCAACGACTTGATGCGTCTTATCGTTGACCGCGACCACTGACGGTTCACTGATGACGATACCTTTTCCGCGCACGTACACGAGCGTGTTGGTAGTTCCGAGGTCTATTGCGATATCGGTGCCAAAGAGGGCGTTTTTAGAAAATCGAGGCATAACACTAGGAGCTGGAGGCTGGAGGCTGGAGGCTGGAAAGAAGAGCTGCGCGCGGCATTTTTGCGACATTGCCAGTCGCGCGGTCTACGACCTCAAAAACTCCAGTCGCGGTCGCCTCCTTCCCGACCACGATGCGCTTCGGGATGCCGAGTAAATCACTTTCTGCGAATTTTTCTCCGGCGCGAAGGTCGCGGTCGTCATAGAGAACACTGGCGCCCTTTTTGACAAACTCTTCGTACAGAGCATCTGCAGCTTGACTCACCGCATCATCATGGCCGAGCGATACTAAATGATATGAAAAGGGCGCCACACTCTCCGGCCACACCAGCCCCTTTTCGTCTGCAAGTACTTCAACAATGGCGCCCATAAGCCGCGTCGGGCCGATGCCGTAACTGCCCATCACGACCGGATTATTCTTCCCTTCCTTATCCAAATATGAGAGGCCGAGAGTCTCGGAGAAGCGCGTGCCGAGCTTGAAAATGTTGCCTACCTCAACCGCCCGCGATTCTTCCAGTTCCTTTCGGTCAAGTTTCAGGTCCGCGAGCACTTCATCTGTCAGCACTTCTTTGTTAATGGCGATATTCTTATTGCGCGAAACATAAATAACGTCTTCTCCGGCATCGCACAGCGTCTGGAACTCGTGGCTGTATTTGGAAAATGCGCCTCCGGAAGCGAATGTCATAAATGTCTTCTCGCCTATGCCGACTCGCTGGAATATCTTGCGGTACGCGTCTGATGCCTGTTCATAAAACTCATCCAAGTCCTTCTCGTCGGCATGGAATGAATACAAGTCTTTCATTAAGAATTCACGGCCGCGCATGACGCCCGATTTCGCGCGCTCTTCGTTCCTGAACTTCGTCTGTATCTGGTATGCCGAGAACGGCAGGTCACGGTATGAACTCACATGCTGTGAGGCGATGCGCGTAATCGCTTCCTCCTGCGTCCAGCCAAGCCCCAGCTCGCCGCCCTGATTCAGCGATGTCTTGAACCACACGTCCTGCTCCCAGCGGTCGGTCTTCTTCCAGAGTTCCGGATTCTGTAGCGACGAGAGGAGAAGTTCCTGCCCGCCGATGGTGTTCATCTCCTCACGGACAATGCGCACGATGTTGTTCAAGACACGCAGACCCAGAGGCAGATAAGAATAGACGCCCGCCATCTCCTTATGGATATAGCCCGCGCGCATCAAAAGTTGCGCGTTCTTCGCAACCTCGTCAGAGGGCGCCTCCCGCCGCGTTTTGGTGAAGAGCTGTGATTGCCGCATGTGTCATTAGAATACACCTATCCCATGTCCTCGGCAAAACGCACCATTCACTTCACTGCCAAATTGAACCTATAGTTTCAAAATGGTAATAACAACGATATTAGTTGGTTGCATTACCCGACGATGCGGGAGATGTCGTTGAAGGTGATGACGAACATGAGGAGGATGAGGAAGACGAAGCCGACGGCGTTCATAGCGTGGGCGACGCTCGCCTTGATGGGGCGGCGAATGATGCTCTCAATAATGACGAAAAGGAGCCGGCCGCCGTCAAGAGCGGGGATTGGGATGAGATTGATGAGCGCGAGATTGATGGAAATAATCGCCATAATGGAAAAAAGATACCCGAGACCTTGTCCCGAAGCTGTGCCGACAACGCCCGCAATGCCGACGGGGCCCGCGACCTGCGAGAGGTCGGCCGATAAAGTGAATACCCCGTAGAAGAAATGCCAAAGCCCTTTGGCGGTCAGTATCGTGGCGTCCCAGGTGAGATTTGCTCCCTCCACGATGGCCGCGCCGAAAGAGACCGGCACGACGCCGATGGTGGCGACTTCTACCCCGAGCGCGTAGCGCGAAGGGTCGGTTGAGATAACACCAGCTTCAGGCCGCACGAATATGGTTTCTTCCTCTCCGCTCCCGTGCCGAATGGAAAGCGTAATTGTCTTGTTAGGACCGCCTTCCGAAACAAATTCCGTAAAGGCTGACGGACTTGTTTCTGGCAACATAGTATGCCCGTCTTCAGCCGAGAGGATGATGTCGCCGGGAAGAAGCCCCGCCTCCGCGGCCGGCGAGTCTGGAAGCACGTTTGCTACCGCGAGTTCAACATTTTTAGCAATCGCAATTTCACTATCTTCAAGAGCGCGAGGCGTGCCAGAGATAAGCGCGCCAGTAATTAGCACGTAGGCGAAGATGAGGTTCATCGCGACGCCCGCGACGAGCACTACTGTCTGCGCGAAACGATTCTTGTCCGTAAAGGCGTTCCCCTCATGTCGGGACGTACCATGTCCCGACTTGGTTTCTGATAGACCATCCTCGCCATAAATCTTCACGAAGCCGCCGAATGGCA
>CAYHGO010000072.1:0-2629 GCA_964356215.1 uncultured Candidatus Saccharibacteria bacterium
CAACACCGGCCCGTCGGGTCCGTCATCCACACGATATCCCCCTTTTTCAATATCGCTTCGGAGGCGGTCGGCTTTCGTAAAGTCCTTAACCGCGCGCGCCGCTTCGCGGCGCGCGAGTATCTCTTGTATTTCCTTCGGCACGTCCGTTTCGGCGACGTTTGGGGATGGGGGGATGGCGAGCGAAAGACCAAGATGAGCGTCTGCGTCTTCCAGCAGACCCCATTTTTCCTCCGGCGCATAATCCTCGCTCTTTAAAGAGTCCCAAAGAACGCTTAAGGCCTGCGGCGTCGCGAGGTCGTCGCGCATCGCGGCAAGAAAGCGCTCGCGCGCTTCGGAAGATGCGCTCCGGCGCTTGGATTCTCTCGCGATGTCGCGCGAAAGTTTCCACAGCCGCGCGAGCGCGCCCGCGGCGCCGGCGAGCGCTTCAAAGGAGAAGGAGAGGGGCGTGCGATAGTGTGCTTGGAAATAAAAGTAGCGCAGAGCAAGCGGAGAAAATCCTTTCGCGGTGATGTCAGAGAGATAGACGACATTGCCGAGCGACTTGGACGCTTTTTCGCCGCTCATTGTGAGAAAGGCGCTGTGCATCCAATAGTGTACGAACGTACGCCCTGAAGCCGCTTCCGACTGCGCTATTTCGTTGTTGTGGTGTATCTGTGCGAGGTCTTCTCCGCCGGTATGAATATCAATTTCTTGCCCAAGAAGTGAGCGTACCATCGCCGAGCACTCAATATGCCAGCCCGGGTTCCCGCGGCCCCAGGGGCTGTCCCATTGCTGAAGGTCATTTGGCTTTGCCCGTCGCCAGAGGACGAAGTCGTTTGGATGATGCTTTCCCTGCACCACTTCTATGCGAGCGCCTGCTGCGAGCCGAACTCCGGAAAGCCCGCCAAGCTTCCCGTACCCGGGGAATTTTCCGGTATCAAAATAGAGACCGTCGGCAAGTCGGTACGCAAAACCTTTTTCCTCCAAGGTCTTCGCCAGCGCTATTTGTTCCTTGATATAATCAGTCGCGCGCGGAAAATGAATATCATTAGTTCTTATGTTGAGAGCATCCAAATCCTCCTTAAAAAGTTTCGTGTAGCGGGCGGCTATTTCTTCCGGCGCCGTCTTTTCCCGTCTGGCGCCGAGCGCCATTTTGTCTTCGCCTTCATCGCCGTCGCCGACCAGATGACCGACGTCGGTGATATTGATGACGCGGCGCAGGTGGTAACCGGCGGCGGCGAGCACGCGAGCAACGGAGTCTGAGAACACGTACGCGCGCAGATTACCGATATGCGCGCGGTCATAGACCGTCGGGCCGCAGGAATACATTGAGACAACCCTGGGCTTCTGCGGGATAAAAAGCTCTTTCGCGCCGGAAAGCGTATTGGCGAAAAATATCTGCGGCGGCGTGCGCGTCCGCCCGACATTTTTTTTGCTGAACAGGTGCGCGAAAAATCCCATGGGCTAAAAAACCAAGAGCGCACTAAATGTGACAATGAGAAGTTCCGCGATCACGGTAAGAATAGCCAATATTTTCATGATCTGATTTTGACGCGCTTCAAGCAAAGCGGCATTGGTCTCCCGCAATTCGGTCGCGATTGCCCGATAGGTTGAAATAATCTGCGCCGCCTGCGTACGCTCGGTGAGGATGCGCTTGGAACGCTCCGCAAACGACGCGCCGAAGAAGCCGCGTTCAGTGAGCGCGGTGAGGAAGCGGGCGAGGGATTCTTCCTGATTCGCGAGTACGGCTTCCAAGTGCAGGAACTCGCGGCTGATGTCCGATATCGCGCGCACAGTCCGGCGCTCATGCCCGTCAAACATTTCCTTTTCCACGCGCGTAAGACGTTCCGCCGCGTTGCTGGTGTAGTCGCGCACGGCGGTGTAGAGGTGCGCGAAGAGGATTTCCAAAAGGACGTCGGTAGCAAGCGTCTCCTGCGTGCCGACGAGCTTCTGCGTTTCCAGTATTTTTTTCAGATGATGGAGCGGCACGATAACTTCATAGCGAACCGTCACGATGAAACGGGTACTAACGACGAAATCGATCTCCTGGCTTTTTACTCCGCCGCCATCGTGCATAGGAAAATGGAGCACTAAAAGAACCGTCTTTTCGTCCTCTGCGGCAAGCGGCGCGGGGGTAGGAGAGAGCAGTTCGGCTTCAAGACGTTCATTAATAGAAAATTCTCGCGCGATGTGCTGTATCTCTTCTTGGGTCGGCTTCTCAAGATCAACCCACACGCTTCCTTGATACTCGTACCGAAATATCATATTTCCAGCATACCATGCGCGACGTATTGGTGTTGTGGTACACTACGTTTGCTATGGAACCGGGAGATTTGTATCACCGCGGGCGTGCCGTTGTGATGCGCGGCAGTATTGTCGCGCTCGTCGCCGTGCTTGCTTTCAGCGCCGGACTTGCAGTGGGAGAAAACGATTCCGCCGCGGCGATCGTTTCGCGCATCCCGCTCATCGGGGATGGCCTAGATCCGACACCGCCGGCGGACACGGATCTCACGGATTTTTGGAAGGCATGGAATGCGCTTGAAAAGCGTTTCGTCGTCACCCACGCCTCTTCCACGTTTCCTTCGGCGAAAGATCGCATGTACGGCGCGATAGAAGGTCTCGCCGCTTCTTACAGCGATCCTTACACCGT
>CAYHGO010000073.1:0-2621 GCA_964356215.1 uncultured Candidatus Saccharibacteria bacterium
CATGAAAGTAATTAAAAACGCGCTGTGCGCGATAAGTGAAAGATACAGGAAGGTATCTCTGAAGTCAAACGTACTGCCCGAAAACACCCTCATAAACTCTAGCCAATTCTAGAACCTTGACATATTTCGCTTCCATCGCCAAGCCGGCATGCCGATAAAAACGAAGGTGCCGCGGGTGCGGCGCCTCAAGGTGCTATCCTAGCCTAGCATTGTATTTATAGACCCATTCTAGGAACTTAGGATTCCTACGATAGAACTGCTTGACTATCTTGTCTATGTAGCCCTCTACCGGATAATGCATAGCAACGGGGTATCCCTGCATCTCCAGAATGATATGCACAAGCTCATGTCCTAACGTTATAAGCCGGTCGACATGCGCCAAATCATCCCTACAGTAGATGACATATCTTCTCGAGGAATCCTCCGGGTAGTTATGCCCGACAAGAAATCCTTCGTATGTTTTCCCGAACAGTCGTTGCATCATGCTACGACTAATGATATAGACACAAACGACTCTGTTGAGAGCCGAGTAGAACGGCCTCGCACTGGTTACATCTAACGTAAAATCGCAAAACGAATACGTTCCATAGAACGTATCATCGGACTCTGCATTCATGTCGGAACTCCTTTATGGACATCCGCGAGCATTATACTCTATACTTCCGCGTTGCACAAAACCGCCGCCATTCGGGCGGCGGTTGATAGTGCCTCGGATTTAGGATTTGCGGTTCTTGCCGACCTTACGGCGGGAGACGATGAAGACGTTGCTGTACTTCTTCGGCGTGCGAGTTTTTTGTCCCTTGCCGGTCGGCTTGCCCCACGCGCTCTTCGCGCGGCGCAGGCCGCGACCCTGGCGGCCTTCGCCGCCGCCGTGCGGATGGTCGACAGGATTCATAGCTGTTCCTCGCACCGTCGGGCGGATGCCCATCCAGCGGCTTCTGCCGGCCTTGCCGATGACGACGAGATTGTATTCTTCATTGCCGACTGCGCCGATTGAAGCCCAACAAAGGTCAGATACTTTGCGGATCTCCGTAGAAGGAAGTTTGATTTGCGCGTAGCCCGCGTCGTGGGCGACGACTTCGGCAAAGTTGCCTGCCGAACGGACAAGGGAAGCACCCGCCATCGGCGAGAGTTCAATGTTGTAAATAAATGTGCCCACAGGGATCTTGCCGAGAGGCATTCTGTTCCCCACCGTTAGAGGAGCGTCTTCGCCAACAATAAATGCCGAGCCTACTTTCATTTCTTTAGGCAATATGACGTAACGGCGCGCGCCGTCCTTGTAGAGCGCGCATCCGATGAAGGCGGAGCGGAACGGGTCGTATTCCACCGTCTCAATTTTCGCGAGAATGTTTTTCTTGTCGTACAAGAAATCCACCTCGCGCAGGCGGCGCTTGTGTCCCCCGCCTTGGTGACGCGTGGTGATGCGGCCGAAGGCGTTACGGCCGCCTTGACGCTTCTTCAACACGAGCAAGGGCTTGTGCGGCGCATCGCCAGAGAGCAGTTCTCGGTACGAAAGCGTGGTCATCGCGCGGCGACTCTTGGTATAGGGGCGGTATGTTTTCATAAACTAGTTTGTTAGGCGCTAGGCTCTAGGTGTTAAGCGAATTGAATCGTGTCGCCTTTATTAAGATACACGTACGCCTTGCGGCGCGCGGCGCGCTGGCCCTCGCCGCGACGGGTGCGGAGCGATTTCTTCTTGCCGGGCAGGTTCACGATGCGAATCTTGCGCGGCTCCACCTTATAAATTTCCTTGATAGCGCCGGCTATTTCAGCTTTTGTCGCACGCATGGGTACCGCAAAAGTATAGACGCCTTTCTCGGTAACGACGAGTGCTTTTTCGGAGAACCACGGCGCATGAATGATCTCGTGCGCCCTACCATCCATAAGCTTCGTCTGCCGCGCATGGCGTATTCGAGCGTTGCTCCGTCGGCTGGCGGACTGCTCCTGCTTGCTACTACTCTTTTTGGTTCCAAAAATAGACATGGTTATTTTGTGAAGCGCGCTATAAGCGTTTTGAACGCTTGCTCCGGTTTTTCAATGACGAGATATTTGTGCGCAAGCACGTCTACCGGATTCAAATTGCGTATCTCTTCGGTCATCATGTTGCCGAAGTTGCTGAAACTCTTTATCGCATTGTCATTGTACGCGGCGAGTGCGATGAGCGCAGCATTCTTTTTTTTCGTTGCAAGCTGTTCTGCGCCTGCGCCCTTCGCCAATTTTTCAATCGCAACTTTTACAACAGTCGCCTTCGGCGCACTGAATGTAAACTGGTCAATGAGAATAATTTCGTTATCCTTTACCTTCCGTGAGAGTACCGAAATAAGCGCGGAAATACGCATTTTTTTGTTTATTTTCTCGCTGTAGTCGCGCTCGCTCCTCGGTCCGAACGTTACGCCTCCATGCCGCCAGAGCGGTGACCTTGTGGAACCATGACGCGCCTGGCCGGTGCCTTTCTGCTTCCACGGCTTCCTGCCGCCGCCCGAGACCTCGGCGCGGTCTTTTGTATGCGCCCTGTTTTGCCGCAAATTCGCCTGCATCGCAGTGGTCACCTGGTGCACGAGGTCTGCGCGCCAGGGCGCGCCGAAGAGGCTCTCGGGAAGCATGATAGTCCCGACTTTCTT
>CAYHGO010000074.1:0-2607 GCA_964356215.1 uncultured Candidatus Saccharibacteria bacterium
GCATCTTAAAGAACTACTCGCAGAGAACATTCGCGTGCGGTTTATTGGACAACGAGAACGCTTTGCGCCCGATTTGCAAAAGCTAATGGACATAATTGAGACAGATAGTGCTGGGAAAACCGGCATGACTGCATGGATTGCTCTCTCCTACGGCGGGCGCGCCGAAATTACCGCCGCGGCACAAGTTCTTACCAAACAGTCGTTGCCAATAACAGAAGAATCGCTTCGTAAACATATGTGGAGCGCAGATATGCCCGACCCGGACATCGTCATCCGCACGAGCGGAGAGAAGCGACTTTCTGGATTTCTCATGTGGCAGTCTGCCTACAGCGAACTTTTTTTCACCGATACGCTCTGGCCGGATTTCACAAAAGAAGAATTTGACGCGATTCTTGCCGAGTTCGCCACGCGCGAGCGCCGGCGCGGGAAATGAATCTCCCTATTCTCTACGAAGATGAGGATATTGTTGCGGTCGCGAAGCCCGCAGGGCTCATCACGCACTCGGACGGACGGACGAAAGAAGAGACAGCCGAGAACTGGTTCAAAAAGAATTATCCTGGAGGAGCGGGATATGTGCATCGGCTAGACCGCGATACCTCCGGTGTGCTTGTGTTTGCAAAGAATCCGGCGGCGTACGAATTTTTGCGAAAAGCATTTCACGACAGAGAAATAAAAAAGACATATCTCGCTATTGTTTATGGCGTACCAAAGGAAAAGAAGGGCGTCATTGACTTTGACATCGGGCGCTCACGCCGGGATTTTCGCCTCCGGAGCGCCCAGCCAAAGGCGAAAGGGCGCCTGCGCGATGCGCTCACGCGCTACGAAGTAGTTGCTGAAAGTGCTGACGAAGGAAGTAGCGAGGGCGGGGAATATTCCCTCTTAAAGCTGAGTCCGGAAACCGGCCGGACGCACCAGATACGCGTGCATCTGAAAGCGATTCACCACCCAATTGTCGGCGACAAGCTCTATGCGGGGAAGCGTCCGACCGGTTTCGGGCTCACGCGCCTTGGCCTGCACGCCTACTCGCTCGACCTCCCGCTCCCTGCGGGCGGCCGTACCACGATTATCGCGCCTGTACCAAATGATCTCGCGCCCGCCCTCGCGCATTTTCATGCGGTGTGGTAAAGTGCGCAAGTTATGCAAAGAGTCATCACGTCGGTCAATGCGGAAGGGCGCGCGAAGCTCGCGATACGTCCGGGCGACACCGTACGCGTCGTGCAGAACATCGTAGAACTTAAGAAAAAACGCGGTACCGATAAGAAGGAGAAGACCATCAAGAATACCCGCAAACAGGCCTTTGAAGGCCTCATACTAGCAGTTAAACACGGGAAAGAAGCGGGAGCGACCTTCACTGTTCGCGCGACTCTCTCTGGAGTAGGCGTGGAGAAGACGTATCCGCTGTATTCGCCGGTCATTGATTCCATTGAGATAGTGAAGCGCTCCAAGGTCCGCCGCGCCAAGCTCTACTTCATCCGCGAGAAAGCGGCCAAGGCGGTCCGTCGCCAACTCCGCAATGCGCGTATGATGGGTATGAAGAGCGATGAGACCGTTGCGGGAGATGAGGTTGTGCCCGAAGTCGAGGTAGAGGTTACTGCACCGGTCGCAGAGACAGCAGAAGTCGCAGCGTAATTTTCAGACAAAAAAGAAATCTGAGTTATCCACTCAGATTTTCTTTATATTTTATTGGTATAATCCTATACTTGAGGTATGGGACTGCGTGGACCGAAGCCGAGAAGGAGGGAAGATGTTCCGTGGTCGCCCGAATTGGCATATGCGGTCGGACTTATCGCAACCGACGGGTGTCTCTCCTCGAACCGTCGGCATTTCGCCTTTGTTTCAAAAGATATGGAGCAAATCAATAACCTTAAAAAATGTTTAGGGTTGAAAGTAAAAGTTGGGATTCATCGATCCGGCAGAAAAGGAGAAGCTCGGACCTATCACCGCATACAATGGGGCGACGTTATTCTCTATGACTTTTTACTTAAGGTTGGTTTGACCCCACATAAGTCTCTTACGCTAGGCGCACTGTCTATCCCGGACGAGTACTTCTTCGATTTTCTGCGGGGCAGTTTCGACGGTGATGGGAGTTTTTATAGCTACTACGACCCACGTTGGCGATCGAGCTTCATGTACTATTTGAATTTCACATCCGCAAGCCCGCTCCATGTCGACTGGTTACAGAAAACTCTTAGTCGCTTGCTCAGTGTGAAAGGACACATATCAAAAACAGGTGGGGTTGGGAAGAAGCGTAATTGGATAGGCAATCTTAGATTCGCAAAAAAAGAATCTTTGCTTGTCATGAGCGCGATGTATTCGAATCCTCGCCAGGTGCATTTGTCCCGGAAGAGATTGAAAATAGAACGGGCATTGCGTATAGTGGGGGAGTCTTTGTCCATTAATTGACAAAGTGATGCCCAGGTGGCGTAATTGGTAAACGCGCAAGATTGAGGTTCTTGTGGAGCAATCCGTGGAGGTTCAAGTCCTCTCCTGGGCACCAAGACAGTAGAGAGTTCAGATTTTTTAGAATTTTCTTTGGCGTGAGCCAAAGAAAACCATTGATTTCTGGGAACGCCGCGCGCTTCGCGCGATTGTAGTGTGAGGTTGGAG
>CAYHGO010000075.1:0-2590 GCA_964356215.1 uncultured Candidatus Saccharibacteria bacterium
CGATACCGGCGAGCATCCAGAACATCTGTAGCGCGGCTCGGCGCATATTCGGTTCCTTCTGCAATTCAGGAATTAAATCAGACATCGCGATGTAGATGAAGCTCGCCGCTCCAATCCCCAGAAGCGCGGCCGGAGCTTCAGAAAAACTGCCGGCGAAAAACAGCACCAGCAATGCCCCCGCGATTGCCGTCAACGCGGAGATGAAGTTGTATACGAGCGCTTTTCGCCTGCTCCAGCCGCCGTGTACGAGGATGGCGAACTGCCCTATCTCCTGCGGAATCTCATGAAAGATGACTGCGGTTGCTGTGGCTATGCCGATAGGAATGCCGGCTATAAAGCTCGCCGCGATAGCGACGCCGTCTAGAAAATTGTGGAGAGCGTCGCCGATTATTGTCAGGTACACTACTGCGTGAATCTCTTCCCTATGCGAACCGTGGGAATGGTGCCATAAGAGAGTGCGCTCCAGCACGAAGAACAGCATAATCCCGGCGAGGACGTAACCGCCGTTCATAAGAGCCGCATCTCCTTCCATAATTTCCGGAAGAATGTGGATGAAAACATCGCCCAACAACGCTCCTGCTGAAAAACTCACTAGGTAAAATAGAACGCTCTGAAGGCGTTCTTGTTTAATTCCCAAAGTGAAAATTCCTACAAGCGAAATGGCGCTGACCGCCACGACGCTTGCGAGCGTGTAGTACCAAATCTGTATCACGGCCGTATTACTTCAACTGTGCGTCTATCGCCGCTTGGAAGTCCGCAAAGGGGCGCGCTCCGGCGATTAACTCCGTGCCGATAATAAGGGAAGGCGTTGCACTCACTCCCAGTTTTTGCGCTTCGGCCGTTACGTCGTTGGCGTGCTGTTCGTACGCGGCGCGATTATCCTTCACATCAGCCGCAATTTTCGCCGCATCCAGACCGGGAATGGTCGCATTCAGCGCATCAATGGATTCTGCACTGCCGAAGCCGCCGCCCTCCTCATCCTGGGAGTTGAACATGGCGGTGCGCCAAGCGAAGTAGTGTTCCGGATAGAGCTTCCAGACCGCGAGGTTATAGACGGCTCCGGTCTGCGAATCGGTACCCATGCGCGGGCTCAAGAATACGACGTCCTTAAAAACGACTTTCGCTTTTCCGGTGTCAATATAATTTTGGATGATATCAGGAAGGGCCGGCGCTATCTGGATTTGTGGATGCCCCACTTCAAACGCCTTGCAGTACGGGCACTGGAAGTCGCTCCAGAAGGCGATGGTAACCGGCGCGTTCGCATCTCCTATGAAGGGCTCTCCTTCGGTCTTTACATTTTGGATGTCTACTGCCGCCGTCTCGGAGCCGGCCGGCCCTGCCGGGCGCGAATTGTTCCAAAGAACGGCTCCCGCAATTAGCAGTCCTGCGACTAGCACCGCCGCCGGTAAGAAATATTTGTTGGTCGTGTCGTTTGTGTCCATATAGGGGCGATGATACCATACGGGTGGGTTGGTCAACAGGAGGACTGCCATGAAAATAGCAACGCTTTTGTTCGTTATCCGCGAGGATAAGGTTCTTCTCGCTTTTAAACGAGGGGAGCCTGAAATCGGCGAAGGAAAGTTGAACGCCCCCGGCGGGAAGCTTGAAGTGGGCGAGACAATCCCGGAATGCGCTACGCGCGAAGCATGGGAAGAGCTTCGAGTCCGAGTTAATCCAGTCGATCTCGAAGAAGTAGCGGTTGTCACCTTCTACGCGGCGGGCACGGCAGATTTCGAGGTGCATGTTCTTCGTACGAAGACCTTTGTCGGCGAACCGCACGAAACGAGGAGTATGCGGAATCCGTGTTGGTATCCCATGGACGGCCTGCACGAACTTGAAGGCGATTTGCACGATTCTGACCTCCGGTGGATGCCGCAGGCGATCCATGGCAGGAAATTTCGTGCCGACGTATTTTATGAAAAACGCGGCGAAGGATTTCTTGACATTAAATTTTATCCGTACTAATTTGTTGGTTCGGCCGCGCTCATGCGCGGCCGCTGTTTTTTAAAATCGCCTCCACTCCGACTTGACTCCTTTGCGCCTCACTTCGGCCATTTTCAATTCGTCGTAGATGCCGTCCAGCAGGTCATGGCTTTTCGCCTCCGCGAGCGAGACCCATGCGAACTGGTCGGTCTCGCTTTCCTGCAGTCTCACATCCCCGCTCTCCCAATCCGCCATGCAAGAAATCACTAACGAAGGCGCGCCATCGGCGTGAATGGTGGCGAGCGAGGTTACATATTCTATATTCTTAATGCCGAGTCCCACTTCTTCCTTCACTTCCCGTCGCAGGACCTGCTCCAGCACGTTGTACCAATAATCTTTCGTATCCTTCGGCAGGTTCACATAGTCGCTCGTCTCCAGCTTTCCGCCCGGCACGGTCCACATGCCACCAAATCTTTTTTTCAGCGGCGACCGCCGCGTAATGAGGTACTTTCCGTCCTTGACCACGATGGCTGTTACTACGACCTCATGCAGGAGTCCATTTGAACTCATAGTCAAGAAATTATAGCAGGCGTAAAACGACCCGCATTCATTATTGCATTTTGAACTATCCACAACTTGGTCCTATAGGTACATCTTTGTGGATACC
>CAYHGO010000076.1:0-2567 GCA_964356215.1 uncultured Candidatus Saccharibacteria bacterium
TCGGCCCAATCCCGCTTATCGCGGGACCGAAATATGGATGTTGCAGTTGTGACGAACAGCGTCTCTATAGAAGAGGTTAGCAAAATGTAGCACATTGTCAACTATCTGTTCGACGGACTATTCCAAGGTAGAATGACGAGCTTCATTGCTATCTAATTTATCACAATGAATTTTTCAATTCTAAAGCGCGAGTGAGGACGTGATCACTGACTTCACCCCAGTCGAAGTACTGCTTTATATTTTTGGGGTCTATAAGTTTGATCTCGGTAATGTCTCCTTCATGGTCAGCATCTGCAATAAACGGTCCTATCGGCTCTACAATGCACATAGCCCGAGTCTGAGTCGTCACACTACCGTCGCGTTCTGAAATTTCTATATAGCCGATAGCTTTTTGTTTAAGGATGCGCATATTGGTCTCTTCCAGTATCTCGCGAACGACTGCCTCTTCAACGGTCTCGTCCTGCTTTACTCCGCCACCAGGCGGAGTCCAATATCCTTTTGACTCAGAATATACGATGACGAGCTTGTCTCCGCAGAAGCAAAATCCGTGTACACCTTTCACCTTTTTATCATTTAACTCTTCGAATGAATCTAGGTCATGATAAGTATATTCTAGCGTCTGACCCGACCGATTTATAAAACTTGATTTAATTTTCATACGCTATTTCTTCGCGAGATAATCGATAAACGATTTTGCATCTCTTACTGCGTGACGCATCACTGCCTTATAAAAATCCACGCTCAAGACGCCGTCTCTGTATCCTTTTTCATCTTTCCATAATTCTTTAAGGCGAAGTACGGCCAAACGCTGTTCAGTGGTAATCGCATTAAGCTCAGAATCATCGTAGTCACCGACTTCACTATGCTTACCGAACCACATGTCAATCTTCCATTCGCCGGACGGCTGTACTGTACGCAGACCGATATAATATGCGTGCGGGAAATTTATACGGTCTTTACGGTCATCGCGACGAAGTTCACGATAGTTGTTAAATTGCACTTTCTGGATAGTCGGTATCGCGGCGAGCGTCGGTAACAAACTCGCGACCTTCTCTAGACTCGGCTCCTCCATCCACGCATGTATGTCTATATCAGGGGAAATCATGAGTCCGCTCTTCGCGCTACCGACTACATCCGGTTCAGAAATCATCCCGATGATGGCAAGTAAGTTGAGCTCTCTCAGCACTCGCTGCGCTTCTTCTTGCATAGATTGAGCCCGCGTCAGCAGTTGTTCGTCGGTCATACAGATACTGTACCATTCAACACATCTGGCTTGAAATAATGGGAAATAATGGAAATAATGGGGTCAGAAATAATGAAATAATGGAAATAATGAATAATGGGGTCAGCCACCATTCTTCGGCCTGCCAACCGAACGAAGTGTTTGTTCCAGGCCATACTTCTTGACGACAGCACCCTCTCCACACGCTCGACCATCGCCAATCCTCGGCGCGACGGACCAGATTTGCTTTCTTGGCGTTGCGTTCAACATATCGCATGAGTGCAAGGAAATGGGTGAGTGCCAGGTCACCGTCTTTCCGCGGAAAGAGGACCAGATGCCAATGATTCGGCATCAGACAATATGCGAGAAGGCGCATAGTAAAAAGAGCGAGCCCGCTTGGTAAGAGCGGGCTCAAGAAGTTTGTCTTCGTCGCCAGTGCGCGCGGGCGGGTTTATATGGCTTCCAGCACCGCCCGCAGAGGTCGTGGTTCTTATCGGGCGCGGAGCCCCATTTCTTTTTCTTTTCCACCACGCCTTTTTTATTGCGGCGCGGAAAGCGTATCCGCGCTCTACATTCTCCGCAATACTTCATAGTGCCTCCGTTCCGTTGAACATTTTCTGTGTGAATAATACCACAAGAGGGGTAATGGGGACAGGCACAATTATTTCCTCGGCCTCCCTGGATTCCGCCAAGTATCTTTCTTAGGGGCTGATGGACTTGAGGGAGCAAGCTAAATTTCTGAAAGAGGTTCAAGTCCGAAATGCTTGCATATATGGTCGTAATTGCCGATGACGAATCGTACTTCATCGGCGCGTTGATTCGGCAATAATCGCCGTGCGGCTATGACATTTTCCATTTTGGTTGTCCGTATCCGCATCTTTTCCGGACAATACCCCCTTTGCGAAAACTGTTGTGCAAGTAGCGGCAAGAAACGCGATGCCGCCTCAATTTCAACCAAGTATTTTGACAGATCTTCCGGAGTAACGTTTGTTGGTTTGCCAAACATGATGATATCCTCCTTTTTTTCTTCCAGTCCCGAGTGGATAGTACAAATTTCAAAAATCAAGTTCCAAAAGTTTTCTCTGCTTTTCTGATTTTGCTCGCGCTCGGCACTTTAAGAAATACTATTCACGCATTAGGATACCCTGAAGTTTTCAAATTGCCACGGGTCCTCGGCATCAAATTGTTCCGGAAATAATTTTCCGCGGCCTTGGAGCGGCGTCCAATCGGTGTATTCGCCGAATACTTCGCCGAGATATGGCCGTGCGACATTTATCACGAGCTCGTGGTCCATTTCGTCGGCATCCACGATGCCTTTGGTCGGGTTCTGTATCGCCCAGACCAT